>JACZUY010000140.1 GCA_022572945.1 Pseudomonadota bacterium | reverse complement strand
GCCCGGGGACGTCGGCGCCCGCGCGCACGTAGGGATCGCCCAGCCTGTCGAGCCAGCGGCGGGCGTCCTCGGGCTTGTCCTTGTAGTTGATGCCGTAGACCGGGACGATGCCCTCGCGGGTGAGCCGGTTGAGGATCGGGTGCTCGACCTGGCACGCGGCGCACCACGAGGCGAAGAAGTTGACCAGCCGCACCTCGCCCTCGAGGTCGTCGCTCGAAAGCCCGCGCTCGCGGCCCAGCACCGGCGGCAGGTCGAACGCGGGCACCGGCTTGTCGATGAGCACCGACGGAATATTGGCGACGACGCGTCCTTCGTATTGGATCTGGTACAGATAGTACGCGACCGTGGCCACGAACACGGCGAAGACGCCCACGGGCAAGATGTAGCGCGTGCGAATAGCTTCCATTTCAGGCCGTCTGCGAGGTCGCGCCGGCGGGGGCGCGGCGCCGCACCGGCGCGCCGACGCGCAACCGGCGGTCCGAGAGGCTGACGCCGCCGCCGATCGTCATGACCACGGCGCCGAGCCAGATCCACGGCACCAGCGGGTTGTGGTAGATGCGCGTGCTCCAGGCGCCGTCCGCCTGCGCCTCGTCGATCACCGCATAGAGATCGGCGAGCCAGGTGGTGTGGATCGCCGCCTCGGTGGTCGGCATCTGCTGCACCGGGTAGAACCGCTTCTCGGGGTAGAGCCGCGCCACCGCCGCGCCGTCCCTGGTGACCACGAACTCGCCGCGCTGGATCGAATAGTTGGGTCCCGGCAGCTCGCGCACGCCGCGGAAAGTGAAGGTGTAGCCCGCCACGTCCACCGCGTCGCCGGGCGCCATGACCTGGATGCGCTCGGTCTGCCACGCTTGTGACGCGATGATTCCGGCGAGAACCATGGCCACGCCGGAATGGGCGAGGGTCATGCCGTAGGCCGAGCGCGGCAGCGCCCTCGCCCGCCTCCAGCTCTCCGCGATCGGCGCGCGGAACAGCTTGAGGCGCCCGCCGAGCTCGACCAGCGCGCCGGTGAACAGCCACGCCGCGAGCCCCAGCCCGAGCGGCGGCCAGGGCGACGCGCCGGTGACCACGACCCACGCGCCGATCGTCACCGCCGCCGCCGCGGCGAGCGCCAGCTTGAGCCGCGACAACACGCCGGCGAGGTCGGCCCGCTTCCACGGCATCAGCGGCCCGATCGCGGCGAGCGCGAGAAGCGGCAACATGAGCGGTCCGAAGGTGGCGTTGAAATACTGCGGGCCGACCGAGACCTTGCCGCCCCCCAGGGCGTCGAGGAACAGCGGGTACATGGTGCCCAGCAACACGGTCGCGCAGGCGGTCGCAAGCAGCAGGTTGTTGAGCACCAGCGCGCCCTCGCGCGAGATCGGCGCGAACAGCCCGCCGGGCTTCAAGAGCGGCGCGCGGACCGCATAGAGCGTCAGCGAGCCGCCGACGACGAGGACCAGGAAAGCGAGAATGAATATCCCGCGCTCCGGGTCGGTGGCGAACGTGTGCACCGAGGTGAGCACGCCCGAGCGCACCAGGAAGGTGCCCAACAGACTGAGCGAGAACGTCACGATGGCGAGCAGGATCGTCCAGCTCTTCAGCGTGTCGCGCTTCTCGGAGACGATCGCCGAGTGCAGCAGCGCGGTGCCCGCGATCCACGGCATGAACGAGGAGTTTTCGACCGGGTCCCAGAACCAGAAGCCGCCCCAGCCGAGCTCGTAGTACGCCCACCAGCTTCCCATGGCGATGCCTAAGGTGAGGAACGACCACGCGGCGAGCGTCCACGGCCGCACCCAGCGCGCCCAGGTGGCGTCGACACGGCCTTCGATGAGCGCCGCGACGGCGAACGAAAACGAGATCGAGAAACCGACGTAGCCGAGATAGAGGAACGGCGGATGGAACGCGAGGCCGGGGTCCTGCAACAGCGGATTGAGGTCGCGACCGTCGATCGGCGGCGGGTCGAGCCTGAGGAACGGGTTCGAGGTGAACAGCGAGAACGACAGGAACCCGATCGCGATCCACGCCTGCACGCCGAGCGCGCGGGCGCGCAGCGCCGGCGGAATGTTGCCGCCCAACCTCGCCACCGCGAGCCCGAAGACGGCGAGGATCAGCACCCACAGGATGAGCGAGCCCTCGTGGTTTCCCCACACCGCGCTGACCTTGTACAGCATCGGCATCGCCGAGTTGGAGTTCTGCGCCACGTTGGCGACGCTGAAGTCGGACACCACGTAAAGGTACGTCAGGCTGCCGAAGGCGACGGCGATGAACAGCAGCTGGGCGGCGCTCGCCGGCCGCGCCAGCGCCATCCAGGCGGCGTCGCCGCGGTGCGCGCCGATCATCGGCAGCGTGCCCTGCACCAGCGCGACGAACAGCGCCAGGACCAGCGCGTAGTGTCCGATCTCGGCGATCATTGCGCCCCCTTCCACTTGCCCGATTTCTTGAGCGCCTCGGCGACCTCGGGCGGCATGTAGTTCTCGTCGTGCTTGGCGAGCACGCCGTCGGCCCGGAACACCCCGCCGGCGGTCAGGACGCCTTCGGCGATCACGCCCTGGCCTTCGCGGAACAGGTCGGGGAGCGGGCCGCGGTACGAGACCGGCACCGCCTCGACGAGATCGGTGACCACGAACTCGACCGTGAGCCCGTCGGCGAGCCGCTTGACGCTGCCTTCCTCGACCAGGCCGCCGACGCGGAAGCGGCGGCCTTCGGGAATCTCCTTCGCCGCCAGATCGCTCGGGCTGTAGAAGAACACCAGGTTCTCCTCGAAGGCGCTCAACACCAGCGCCGCCGCGGCGCCCAGGAGGACCATGCCGACGACGACGAACGCGAGCCTGCGGTGCTTACGCTTCATCGCCCGAATTCGCCGCATCCGCCCGGGCGCGCTGAAGCGCCTCGAGCGCGGCCTCGCGGGCGCGCAGGGTCCGCCAGCTCGCCACCCACAGCACGGTCATCACCACACCGGCGATGGCAAACGCCGGCCAGACGAAGGCGGCGTAGCCGCCCATGGCGAGGAATTCGGTGATCGCGTCCCCGATGCTCGTTGGTTGCGGCCGGCGGGGCGGAAAGCCCGGCTTTCAGTCAGCATGGATATAAGCGCGGCGGGCCCGAGCGTCCAGTCGCGATTGGTCGCTAGCGCGCTTCAGTCCGCGCTCACGGCGCCGTCCGCCGGGGCCGGCGCGCGGCGGTCGACCTCGGCGATCTGCAGCACGCGCAGCTTGGCGGCGACGATCTCGGCGCGCACCCGCAGGATCAGCACGGTGACGAAATAGGCGGTGAACCCGAGCGCCATGATGACCAGCGGGACCAGCATCGAGACGTGAATCGCGGGCCCGCCCAGCTTCACGATGCTCGACGGCTGGTGCAGCGTGTTCCACCACTCGACCGAAAACTTGATGATCGGCACGTTGACGAAGCCGACGAGCGCCAGGATCGCCGCCGCCTTGGCGCCGCGCGCCGGCTCGTCGAAGGCGTCGGCCAGCGCCATGTAGCCGAGATAGAGGAAGAACAGGATCAGCACCGAGGTGAGCCGCGCGTCCCACACCCACCAGGCGCCCCACATCGGCTTGCCCCACAGCGAGCCGGTCGCCAGCGCGACGAACGTGAAGCACGCGCCGATCGGCGCGCAGCTCCGCGCCGCGAGGTGGGCGAGCGGATGCTTCCAGATCAGCCCGACGGCGCTCGCCGACGCCATCGCGGTGTAGACGAACAGCGCCATCCAGGCGCTCGGCACGTGCACGAACATGATGCGCACGCTGTCGCCCTGCTGGTAGTCGGGCGGCGCGAAGAACACCGCCCACACCAGCCCGACCGCGATCAGGATTGCCGCCGACCACCCGCTCCACGGCAGGATCCTCGCCGAGTAGCGCATGAAGCGCGCGGGATTCGCGAACCGGTGCATCGTCGTCATCACACCCTATTCAACCGACAGCCGCAACGCCGCCGCCGCGGCCCACGGACACAACGGCAGCGCGGCGAGCAGCATCGCCCCGAGAACCATCAGGTGCGGGCGCGCCGCGAGCCCGTACACCGCGGCGGCGACCGCGCCCACGCCGAAGATAAGCACGGGAATGAAAAGCGGCAAGACCAGCAGGCTGATCAGCACGCCGCCGCGCCTGAGCGACACCGTGAGCGCCGCGCCGATGGCGCCGACCAGGCTGAGCACCGGGGTGCCGAGCAGCATCGCCGCGAGCAGCGCCGCGAAGCCGTCGGCGTCCATGTTCATCATGAGGGCGAGCAACGGCGAGGCGGCGGCGAGCAACAACCCGGTGGTGAGCCAATGCGCGAGGCACTTGGCGAGCACGGTGAATTCGAGCGCCAGCGGCGCCAGCGTCAGGAGCTCGAGGCTGCCATCGTCGTAATCGTCGCGGAACAGCCGGTCGAGCGACAGCATCGCCGCCAGCAGCGCCGCCACCCAGATGACGCCCGGCGCGATCCGCGCGAGGATGTTGGACTCGGGCCCGACGCCGAACGGGAACAGGGTGATCGCGATCACGAAGAACACCATCACGTTGACGCTGTCGCCGCCGCGCCGCAACGCCAGGCGCAAATCGCGCCGGACGATGCACCAGAAGGCGCTCACGGCGCGTCCCCGAGGCGGAGCGTCGGGGCGCCGGGAAGCGCGATCCCGGCGTGGGTGGCGACGACAACGGCGCCGCCCGCCGCGCGGTGGCCGGCGATCAGCGCCTCGACCGCGCGGACCGATTGCTCGTCGAGCGTGACCGTTGGCTCGTCGAGCAGCCACAACGGCGCCGGCAACGCGGCGATGCGCGCGAGCGCCAGCCGGCGGCGCTGTCCGGCCGAAAGAAACCGCGCCGGAACACCCGCGAGATGGCCGATGCCGAGACTTTCGAGCGCCGCGGCGACGTCCCGCCCGCCACCGTAGAGCCCGGCCCAGAAGGCAAGGTTCTCGGCCACGGTGAGCCCCGGCTTGACCGCGTCGAGGTGGCCGACGAAGGCGATCCGGGCGCGATATCCCTCGGCGTCGTCGTCGAACCCCACACCGTCCCAGACGAGCCGGCCCGCCGCGGCCTCCAACAGCCCGGCGATGATTCGCAAGAGGCTCGTCTTGCCGCTGCCGTTGGGGCCGGCGAGCACGAGCGCGCCGCCGGCGGGCACCGCGAAGTCGAGCCCGGTGAACAGCGTCCGCCCGCCGCGCACGCAGGCCAGACCTTCGGCCGCAAGTCCGTTGCCCGGGGCGTCGTTCACGGGATCATGCCTGCGTTCTCGGGCGCGGCGGTCGCGGAGTCCGCGCGCTCAGACGAGCTTGCGCACGTCGTCGATCACCTTGCCGTCGCTGGCGAGGCTGCCGGGTTCGACGAGCACCGCCCGGCCCTTGAGCTTGCATACCGAATGCAGCGTTTCGGCGACCGCCGCCGCGAGGCCCTCGTCCGGCGCGGCGACCTCGCAGTGGAGCGTCATCACGTCCACGCCTTCGTCCTGGCCGACGACGAGGCGGCCCTTGAGGACCTCGGGGTGGCGGGCGATGACCGCGGCGACCTGCTCGGGGTGGACGAACATGCCCTTGACCTTGGTGGCCTGGTCGGCGCGGCCCATCCAGCCCTTGATGCGCACATTCGTGCGCCCGCACGGGCTGGCCCCCGGCAGCACCGCCGAGAGGTCGCCGGTGGCGAAGCGGATGAGCGGGAATTCGGGCGCGAGGACGGTGACGACCACCTCGCCGGCCTCGCCTTCGGCAACCCGATCGCCGGTGCCGGGCGTGACGATCTCGAGGATCACGCCCTCGTCGACGATCATGCCCTCGATGGCCGGCGATTCGTAGGCGATGAGGCCGGCCTCGGCGGTGGCGTAACATTGCAGCACGGCGACCCCGAAGCCGCCGATCTCGGCGCGCAGGCTGGGCGGCAGCGCCTCGCCCGAGACCAGCGCCTTGGCGAGGCTCGACAGGTCGCGGTCGAGCGCGCGCCCCTTGTCGAGCAGAATCCCGAGAAACGACGGCGTGCCGGTGTATCCGGCGGGCCCGAGATCGGCGATCGCCTGGACCTGCCCCTCGGTGTTGCCGACGCCGCCGGGAAACACCGGACAGCCGAGCGCGTGCGCCGCCGATTCGAGCATCGCCCCGGCCGGGGTGAAGTGATACGAGAAGCAGTTGTGCACCAGGTCGCCGGCGCGGAAACCGGCGGCGTAAAGCGCCCGCGCCATGCGCCAGTAGTCGGGTCCGCGCCCCTTGG
>JACZUY010000012.1 GCA_022572945.1 Pseudomonadota bacterium | reverse complement strand
GGGTGACGAAGGTGCGGCACGCCCGGCCGCCGCGGCCGAAGGTGAGCGCCACGACGCGCCCGAAAAGCCGCGCCGACGCCTCAGCGGCCGCGGTGTTGAGCACGGCGACGGCGAGCGGCTCCCAGAAGCGCTCGAAGAACGGGTCGCGCGCGTCGACAACGTCGGCGATGGTGGCGTTCGGCCCCGCGCGGGCGAGCCGCAGCGCGCCGAGGTAGTGCCCCAACCGGCTGTCGGGAACCCGGCGCGAGCGCGCCAGCAACCACCACGGCAAACGCCCCGGGTTGGGCCTGAGCGTCCAGCGCGCGCCGCTGCGCAGGTCGATGAACGGAAATACCACCCGTGGCGCCGAATAGAGGCTGTCCCGGGCGTCGACCGTGTCGAGATAGGCCATCGTCGCCTCGTTGGCGCCGAGCAACAGGTGATTGCCGTTGTCGATTGAGCGCCCGAGCGCGGGCTCGAAGAACGAGCGGCAGCGGCCGCCGGCGTGGGGCGCGGCCTCGTAAAGCGCGACCGCCTGGCCAGCCCGCACGAGCCGCACCGCGCAGGCGAGCCCCGCGACCCCGGCGCCGACGACGTGAACGGTCGCCATTGCGGCTACCCGGCGCCCGACGATTCGCCGGGGCTGGTCAACGCGGGGAAGCGATCGAAGGTCACCGGCATCCTCTTACCGCGGCTATACGCTGGCCGCATGGTAGGACCGAAGCCGTGATGAGCGCAATTTCAGCGTGTGCCGGCAAGCCGCGGCGTTGACAGCTTGCGCCGCGGCGACCCACGATGGTCGCGGCGCCAATCGGGCGGCGGGCGAAGATTGAGGGCATGGCCATGGAGTACTACGGCATTCACACCGCGCTCGCGATGCCGTTCACCAAGACCGGCAGGGCGATCGACCACAGGAAGCTCAAGGCGCTCGTCGACGACCAAATCGCGCACGGCATCCACGGCCTCGTCGTCTGCGGCTCGAGTTGATCGCGAAGCTCGATGCGGTGCTCGGCGAGCGCGCCCGCGCCGCGCAATAATCGCTCTTGCGCCGCCGGCCGCTCTCGGGCATCAACTGAAGCTCGGTTGAGCCCCCGCGCCGCGTGCTCGGGCGGGGGCGCGCTCTGCGCCGAACCGCGGGGAAGCCATGGCGAAATACTCGATTTTCAGCCTGTTGCGGAACGCCCGCGACGATCACCAGAACTGGCCGCGGGTGTGGCGCAGCCCCGAGCCGAAAGACGCCTACGACGTCGTCATCATCGGCGGCGGCGGCCATGGCCTGGCGACGGCGTATTATCTCGCCAGGGAGCACGGAATCACATCGGTCGCGGTGCTCGAGAAGGGCTGGCTCGGCGGCGGCAACACCGCGCGCAACACCACCATCGTCCGCTCCAATTACTTGTGGGACGAGAGCGCGGCGATTTACGACAAGTCGCTGAAGCTGTGGGAGGGGTTGAGCCAGGAGCTCAACTTCAACGTGATGTTCAGCCAGCGCGGCGTGCTCAACCTAGCCCACAACCAGCACGATCTCAGGGATCTCTCGCGCCGGATCAACGCCATCCGCCTCAACGGCGTCGATTCCGAGTTCCTGACGCCGGCCGAGATCAAGGCGTTCTGCCCGATTCTCAACACCTCGCCGAAGGCGCGCTATCCGATCCTGGGGGCGTCGTTGCAGCGGCGCGGCGGCAACGCCCGGCACGACGCCGTGGCGTGGGGATACGCGCGCGCCGCCGACGCGCGCGGGGTCGACATCATCCAGAACTGCGAGGTCACCGGCATTCGCCGCAAGGGCCGCAAGGTCGTCGGCGTCGAGACCACCAGGGGCGTCATCAAGACGGGCAAGGTGGCCTCGGTCGCCGCCGGTCATACCAGCGTCGTCGCGGCGATGGCGGGCTTGCGCCTGCCGATCGAAAGCCACCCCTTGCAGGCGCTGGTTTCCGAGCCGATCAAGCCGGTGCTGGACACCGTGGTCATGTCGGGGCTGGTGCACGTCTACGTCAGCCAGTCCGACCGCGGCGAGCTGATCATGGGCGCCGGAATCGACGCCCACAACTCCTACGCCCAGCGCAGCGGATTGCACACCATCGAGCACATGATGGCGTCGATCATCGAGCTGTTTCCGCTCGTCAGCCGGCTGCGCATGATGCGCCAGTGGGCGGGGGTCGTGGACATCTGCCCCGACGCCAGCCCGATCGTCGGCAAGACGCCGGTCGAGGGCTTCTACATCAACGGCGGCTGGGGCACCGGCGGCTTCAAGGCGACGCCGGGCTCGGGCTGGGCGTTTGCGTACACCATCGCCAATGACCGCCCGCATCCGCTCAACGAACCGTTCGCGCTCGAGCGGTTCTCGTCGGGTCGCCTGATCGACGAGCACGGCGCCGCGGGCGTCGCCCACTGAGGCGCGAAAGGGAGCCTCCGCGATGCTGGAAATAACCTGCCCTTGGTGCGGCCCGCGCGACGAAACCGAGTTCGATTACGGCGGCGAGGCGCACATCGACCGTCCGAAGGACCCCGACAAGCTCACCGACGAAGCGTGGGCCGAATATCTCTTCATGCGCAAGAACCCCAAGGGTCCGCACCTCGAGCGCTGGATGCACGCCTGCGGCTGCCGGCGGTGGTTCAACGTGCGCCGCGATACCTTCACCCACGAGATCACCGCTGTCTACAGGATGGGCGAGAAGCCCCCGGGGGACGGCGCATGAGCAGGCAGGTCAATCGTCGGCCCGAGGGTGGCCGCATCGACCGCGACCGGAGCCTCGGCTTCACCTTCAACGGCAGGCGCTACACCGGATTCGCCGGCGACACGCTGGCCTCGGCGCTGCTCGCCAACGGCGTCATGCTGGTCGGGCGCAGCTTCAAGTTCCACCGGCCGCGCGGCATCTTCTCGTGCGGCGCCGAGGAGCCCAACGCCATCGTCCAGCTCGGCGCCGGCGCGCGCACCGAGCCCAACCTGCGGGCGACGCAAATCGAGCTTTTTGAAGGCCTCGAGGCGGCCAGCGTCAACTGCTGGCCGAGCGTCGAGTTCGATGCCGGCGCGGTCAGCGACTGGTTCTCGCGGCTGATGCCCGCCGGCTTCTACTACAAGACCTTCATGTGGCCGGCGCGCTTCTGGCCGCAGTACGAGTACGTCATCCGCCACGCCGCCGGCCTCGGCCGGGCGCCCGCGGAGAAGGATCCCGACCGCTACGAGAAGTTCCACGTTCACTGCGACGTGCTCGTCGCCGGCGGCGGCCCGGCGGGGCTCGCCGCGGCGTTTGCCGCCGGGCGCTCGGGCGCCCGCGTGATCCTCGCCGACGAGCACAGCGAGTTCGGCGGCGCGCTGCTCGGCCTCGGCGCCGGGATCGGCGGCAAACCGGCGATCGAATGGGTCGAATCGACGGTCGGGAAGCTGCGCGGCATGGCCGAGGTGCGGCTGCTGCCGCGCAGCACCGTGTTCGGCTACTACGACCACAACGACCTCGGCATCGCCGAGCGTGTCACCGACCACCTCGGCCCCGCCGCGCCCCCCGGGCCGCCGCGCCAGCGGTTGTGGAAGGTGCGCGCCAAACAGGTCGTGCTCGCGGCCGGGGCGCACGAGCGGCCGCTGGTGTTCGCCGACAACGACCGGCCCGGCGTGATGCTCGCCTCCGCCGCGCAGGCCTACGTCAACCGCTACGCGGTCAGGCCGGGCGAGCGCGCGGTCGTCGTCACCAACAACGACAGCGCCTACCAGGTTGCGCTCGATCTCGACGACGCCGGCGTCAAGGTCGCCGCGCTGGTCGACCTCAGGCCGGCGCCGGAAGGACCGCTCGCCGATGCGTTGCGCGACCGCGGGATCGACGTTCTCGGCGGCCGCGCGGTGGTCGCGACGAGCGGCGGCAGGCGCGTCGATGCGGTCGAGGTCGGACGCCTCAACGACGACGCCGACCGCATCGTCGGCGGGACGCGGCGGATCAATTGCGACCTGGTCTGCGTCTCGGGCGGCTGGAACCCGGCGGTGCACCTGTTCTCGCAGTCGCGCGGCAAGCTGCGCTTCGACGCGGCGGGGGCGTGCTTCACGCCCGGCGACTCGTATCAGGCCGAGCGCTCGGCGGGGGCGTGCAACGGGGCCTTTCGCCTCGCCGACTGTCTCGCCCAGGGGCTTGCGGCGGGTGCGGCGGCGGCCAGGGACGCGGGCTTCCGCAAAGGCCGCGCCCCCGCCGCCCCCAAGGCGCCCGAGCCCGAGGCCGCGCCGTTGCGCGCGGTGTGGCGCATCCCGCTTCCCGGCGACAGGGCGCGCGGCGCCAAGCAGTTCGTCGATCTCCAGCACGACGTCACCGCCGCCGACGTGGCGCTCGCCGCGCGCGAAGGCTACGCGGCGGTCGAGCACCTCAAGCGCTACACCACCACCGGAATGGGCACCGACCAGGGCAAGACGAGCAACGTCAACGCGCTCGGCATCCTCGGCCAGGTCACCGGGACCGATATCGCCGGCGTCGGCGCCACCACGTTCCGGCCGCCGTACACCCCCGTCGGCTACGGCCTGCTGGCGGGGCGCGACGTCGATCACCTGTTCGACCCGGCGCGGCGGACGCCGATGCACGCGTGGCACGAATCGGTCGGCGCGGTGTTCGAGGACGTCGGCCAGTGGAAGCGCGCCTGGTACTACCCGCGCGGGGCTGAGTCGATGCGCGCCGCGGTCGACCGCGAGTGCCTGGCGGTGCGCAACAGCGTCGGCATCGTGGATGCCTCGACCCTGGGCAAGATCGACGTCCAGGGGGCGGACGCGCTCGAGCTCCTGAACCGCGTCTACACCAACGCCTGGGATACGCTGAAGCCCGGCCGCTGCCGCTACGGGCTGATGCTCGGCGAGGACGGCATGCTGTTCGACGACGGCGTCACCTCGTGCCTGGGCGAGAACCACTACCACATGACGACCACCACCGGCGGCGCCGAGCGCGTGCTCGCCTGGCTCGAGCAGTGGCTGCAGACCGAGTGGCCGAGGCTCAAGGTCTACCTCACCTCGGTGACGACGCACTGGGCGGTGGCGGCGATCCAGGGGCCCAACGCGCGCCGGCTGCTCGCCGAGCTGTGCGACGACGTCGACCTCGGGGCGTTCCCCTTCATGTCGTGGCGCGACGGCACGGTGGCGGGCATACCCGCGCGCATCTTCCGGGTCAGCTTCTCGGGCGAGCTGTCGTACGAGATCAACGTGCCCTCGAGCCTGGGCGTGGCGTTGTGGCAGGCGCTGATGACCGCCGGCGCCAGATACGGCATCACGCCCTACGGCACCGAGGCGATGCTCGTGCTGCGCGCCGAGAAGGGCTATGTCGTCGTCGGCCACGACACCGACGGCACGGTCACGCCGCAGGACCTCGGCATGGACTGGATCGTCTCGAAGAAGAAGAAAGACTTCCTCGGCAAGCGCTCGTTCGCCCGTTCCGACACCGCGCGCCCCGACCGCAAGCACCTCGTCGGGCTTCTCACCGAAGACCCCAGGGAGGTGGTTCCCGAAGGTTCGCAGATCGTCGAGGAGGTGCGTCCCGCGCCGCCGATGCCGATGGGCGGGCACGTCACCTCGAGCTATTGGAGCGCCGCGCTCGGCCGCTCGATCGCCATGGCGCTGCTCGTCAACGGCCGCAACCGCCACGGCGAGACGGTGACGATTTCGCTGCCCGACAGAAACGTGCGCGCCGCGGTCACCAAGCCGGTGTTCTACGATCCGGAAGGGGAGAAGCTCCGTGCCTGAGACTTATCCTCGCCAGGGCGCGCTCGACCACCTCCGCCTCGATGCGCGCGCCGTCGACGATCCCGGCGACGCCGGGGTGGTGATGTGCGCGCGGCGCTTCGTCGGCAAGGTCAACCTGCGCGGCAGGCCGACCAAGCGGTTCCGCGAGGCGGCCGGCGGGGCGCTCGGCTTCGCGCCGCCGGTCAAGCCCAACACCGCGGCCGGCGCGGGCGGCGTCTCGGCGCTCTGGCTCGGCCCCGACGAATGGCTGATCGTCACCCCGCCGGGGCGCGAGGGCGAGGTCATCGAGGGCCTGCGCGCGCGATTGGGCGGGCAGCACGCCGCGGTCACCGACGTGAGCGAGGGCCGCGCGGTCATCGGCCTTGCCGGCCCGCGCGCCCGCGAGGTGCTGATGAAGGGCTGCCCGCTCGATCTGCATCCGCGCGCGTTCAAGGCCGGCGACTGCGCCCAGAGCACGTTGGCGCGCGCGCTCGTCATCGTCCACCAGACCTCGGACGCGCCGGCCTACGACGTCTACGTCGAGCGCAGCTTCGCCGACTATCTCTGGCGCTGGCTCGAGGACGCCGCCACGGAGTACGGCCTCGCGGTCATCAGGGGTTGATCGACGATCCCGCCGAGCGTTCTCCGGCGCCCCCGGCTCGCTCGTTCTCCACCGCTTGCGGGAGGCTCCGGCCTCGGCCATTCTGAGCGTGGACTCCGATTGCCCGAGCGCCGGCCATGTCGATCATCGCCCCCGGCTTCAAGACCGAGCCCTACTGGTGGGAGGCCGCGCCGAGGCCGCGGCTGCCGCCCGCCGAGCTCCCCCGAAGCGCCGACGTCGCCGTGGTCGGCTCGGGCTACACCGGGCTGTCGGCGGCGCTCACGCTGGCGCGCGCCGGGCGCAGCGTGGTCGTCTTGGAGGCGGGCGCGCCGGGCGAGGGCGCGAGCTCGCGCAACGGCGGCATGTGCGGAGGGTTCTTCAAGATCGGCTTCGCGGAGATGAGCGAGCGCCTCGGGCTCGCCGGGGCGACCGCGATCTACCGCGAGGGACAGGCGGCGCTCGACTACCTCGCGCAGCTGATCGAGCGCGAGCAGATCGAGTGTCACTTCGCGCGCATGGGACGGTTCACCGGCGCGCACACGCCGGGCCGCTACCAGGCGATGGCGCGCGACGCCGAGCTTCTGCGCAAGCACGTCGGCCTCGAGGTCCACATGGTGCCGCGTGGCGAGCAGCACGGCGAGATCGGCTCCGACGCGTACCACGGCGGCCGGGTGCTGCCCCACGACGGCGGCCTGCACCCGGCGCTCTATCACCAGGGGCTGCTGGATCGCGTGCTCGCCGCCGCCGCGGCCGTCGCCGCCCATACGCCGGTCACCGGCGTCGTCCGCGAGCGCCAAGGCTTCACCGTGCTCACCAGCCGCGGCCGCATCGCCGCCCGCGAGGTGATCGTCGCCACCAACGGTTACACCGGCAAGGCGACCCCATGGTTCCGCCGCCGCCTGATCCCGGTGGGCAGCTTCATCATCGCCACCGAGCCGGTCGCGCCCGAGACGATGGCGCGGCTCATGCCCAAGCGGCGCATGCTCACCGATACCAAGAATATCCTTTACTATTTCCGGCCGTCGCCCGACGGGCGGCGCATCCTGTTCGGCGGCCGCGCCGCCTACGGCAACGCCGGGCTTCGGGTCGCGGCCAGGCGCCTGCACGGCTTCATGACCGGCGTCTATCCCGAGCTCGAAGGCCTGCGCGTCACCCATTGCTGGACCGGCAACGTCGCCTTCGCGTTCGACCGTCTGCCCCACACCGGCGCGCACGACGGCCTGCACTACGCGATCGGCTATTGCGGCTCGGGCGTGGTGATGGCCACCTACCTCGGCCACAAGACGGCCGAGCGCGTGCTCGGGCGAGCGGACGCGGGCACGCCGCTCACCGACCGCGCGTTCCCGACCATGCCGCTCTACACCGGAACCCCGTGGTTCCTTCCCCTGGTGATGCTGTATTACCGCCTCGCCGACCGCTTCGCGCGCTGACTCGCTCTCACCGGACGCTTTCTCCATGGCTTCGAAAGACCCTCTGCTGCACCCCTTCCAACTCAAGCATCCGACCGTCAAGAACCGGGTCATGTCCACGAGCCACGAACAGGCGTACACCGAGGACCGGATGCCGAAGCGGCGCTACCGGCTCTACCAGGAGGAGCGGGCGAAGGGCGGTCTGGCGCTCACCATGTTCGGCGGGTCGTGCGTCGTGGCGCCCGATTCCCCGGCCGCTTTCGGGCCGCTGCGCCGCGCGATCATCGACGTCGACGCGCCCGGCCCGGCGTGCTTCGATCTGTCGCTGTTGCCGTTCGAGCACGCGCCGGGCCTTGCGCAACCGGCGGAGGGGTAGGCGCGATGCGATCCAAATGGCCGTCGATCGCGCTGCTCGCGCTGTGCGAGATGCTGGCGATGGCGCTGTGGTTCTCGGCGTCGGCGATCATCCCCTCGCTCCGCCTCGAGTTCCATATCGACGGGTTCCAGGCGTCGCTGCTGGCGAGCAGCGTCGCCGCGGGCTTCGTCGCCGGCTCGTTGGGAAGCGCGATCCTCGGCCTCGCCGACCGCTACGATTCGCGGCGTTTCTTCATGGCCTCGGCGCTGGTCGCTGCCGCGGCCAACGGCGCGATCCTAGCCGCCGATCCGACCTCGCTCGTGGTTCCGGCGCTGCGCTTCGTCGTCGGCGCCTGCATGGCGGGCATCTACCCGATCGGGATGAAGATCGTTTCCACCTGGGCCGAGGCCGATATGGGCCTGCTCGTCGGCCTGCTCGTTGGCGCGATCACCCTAGGCACGGCCTCGCCCTATCTGATCGACGCCTTCGGCGGCATCGACTGGCGATTCACGCTCGCGGTGGCCTCGCTGCTCGCGGTGGTTTCGGCCCTGCTCGTCAACCTCGTCGGCATCGGCGAGCGGATCGGCGCGGCGCCTCCCTTCAACCCCGCGTTCGCGCTCGATGCGTGGCGGGTGAAGTCGATCAGGCTCGCCAACCTCGGATACCTCGGGCACATGTGGGAGCTCTTCGCCATGTGGGCGTGGATCGGCATCTTCCTCCAGGCGAGCTTCGCGATGGCGCCGGGCGGCGAGGACGCGGCGCTCTACGCCAAGCTGGCCACTTTCGCGACGATCGGGGTCGGCGCGCTCGGCTGCCTGTTCGGCGGCGCCTTCGCCGACCGTCTCGGCCGCACCACGCTCACCATGTGGGCGATGGCGGTGAGCGGCACCTGCGCGCTGGCGGTCGGCTTCCTGTTCGGCGGCGACCCGTGGCTGCTGACGCTCCTGTGCCTGGTGTGGGGGGTGGCGGTGGTGGCGGATTCGGCGCAGTTTTCGTCGAGCGTGATCGAGCTCTCCGACCCGTCGATCATCGGCACCATGCTCACCGTGCAGACTTGCGTCGGCTTCCTGTTGACGATCCTGACCATCCACCTGATGCCGCCGCTGATCGACGCCTTCGGTTGGGAGTCGGCCTTCGCCTTCCTCGCCATCGGGCCGTATCTCGGCGTCGTGGCGATGGGCCGGTTGCGGGTCCATCCCGACGCGGTCAAGCTCGCCGGCGGCAACCGGTGAGCACGAACACAGTCAAGACGGAGGTCCAACCCATGACCCTGCCGATCTTCCACATGATTGCGGGCGCGCCGCAGCCGGTGGCGCCGTACAGCCACGTCGTCGAGATCGACGGCTGGCTGTTCCTCGCCGGCCAGATCGCGAGCGACCTGGCGTACGACCCCGACGCCATCCCCGAGACCATCGAGGAACAGACCCACAAGGTCATGCAGAACCTCGCGCGCGTCCTCGGCGGCGTCGGCGCGGGCCTCGAGAACGTCGTCGCCGCGCGCGTCTTCCTCACCGATTTCGACGCGGACTACCGCAAGATGGACGCGGTCTACGAGAGCTACTTCGCGCCCGACCGGCGCCCGGCGCGGACCACCGTCGGCGTCACCGGGCTCGCCGGCGGAGCGCGGGTCGAGATCGACGTTATCGCCCGGCGGCCGTGAGCGCGCCGGGTCAAGCTAGCGTGACGCCCGCCATGGGCTCACGCTCCTGCGCCCGGAAGGTTGCCGGGTCGACGCCGTACAACGCCTTGAAGGCGCGCGAGAAGTAGCTTCGGCTCGAATAACCGACGGCGCGCGCCACCGCCTCGACCGGCTTATCGGTGTCGCGCAACGTCCGCGCCGCGCGGCGCAGGCGGATCTCCTTGAGGAAATCCATCGGCGGGCGGCCGAAGGCCTCGGCGAAATGCGCCGCGAACGTCGAGCGGCTCATGCCGGCAATGGCCGCCAGCCGATCCACGGTGAAGGGCGTCTCAGGTTTGCCGAGCATCGCCGCCACGGCCGCGCCCAGCCTGGGGTCTTCGAGCGCCGGCAACCACGACGCCCAATGCGCGCCGCTCGCGCAACGGCGACGAAAGAGAAGCACGAGGCATTGCTTCATCATCGCTTCGGTGAGCGCCGCGGTGCCAGGCTGCGGTGCCGCCAATTCCCTGAGCAGGGCCTCGAACGTCTGGCAAATCGGGTCGCTGTCCTTGAAGCTTTCGACGATCGGCTCGCGCAGGTAGTCGAATAACCCCGTGGTCCAGCGGTAGGTGGGGCGAATCGTCCCGCTGGCAATGACGACTCCGTCCTTACCGCCTTCGGCCGCGAGCCGCTTCAGTCCTTCCGCGATCGGCGCGCATACCGTCTCCGGAAGCACCTCGCGCGCGCCACCGTTCGCCGGCTCGATCCACTGGCGCACGCCGGGAGGGACGACGATGAAGGTGTGTCGCGGCGCAGGGACGGTGGGTCCATGGGTCGTCCGGACATGGGCAGAGCCCGCCAAGGTGTAACGTAGCGTGACGTCTTCGGAGGGACCGAAGGTGAGGTGCGTGTCGCCGCGCACGTTGCACACGGCGAACTGCTCCACTCCAACCTCGAGTCCGGCGAGCAGTTTTTCCAGATTGGCCATGATGGCATCTTGGCACTGGCCTCCAAGGTGGTCAAACCTGGACGATAGGGCACCAACTCGATCCCAAAAGGCACGCCGGTCGCTGTACCCTCACGCTATTGCCAAATCCGGTAGCGAGGGGTTCGCTACGTGAGAGCGTCGCGAACGCCATAGCGCATGGCGATGATCGCGGCGCTCGGCGGCCGGAGCCAGGCAGTACGGTTGTTCCTGAAAGCAAGGGGGGAAGAGATGGCTGACACGAGCTGGAGCATCAAAGGGCCGCATTTCGTGAACTGCAACTGCGCTTATGGCTGTCCCTGTCAATTCATGGCCTTGCCGACCGACGGGACGTGTCACGCCGTCGCCGGCTGGCGCATCGACGAGGGTCGTTTCGGCGATGTCCGCCTCGACGGTCTCTTCGCCGTCAACACCTACCGTTGGCCGAACGCCATTCACCTGGGCAACGGCGCCCTGCAGTCGATCATCGACGAGCGGGCGGACGCGGCGCAGCGCGATGCGCTGATCGCCATCATGCAGGGCGAGGGCGCCGAGCCGGGCGTGATCATGCTGCAAATCTATCGGTCCATGTGCACGACGGTGCACGAGCCGCTGTTCAAGCCGATCGAGATGGAGATCGACGTCGACGGCCGCACCGCCCGGCTCGTCATTCCGGGGCTCGTCGAGACCACGGCGGGACCGCTCAAGAATCCCGTCACCGGCGTCGAGTGGCGCGCCCAGATCAGCCTGCCCATGGGCAAGGAATTCAATCTCGCCGAGGTCGCCAGCGGCACCACCAGGGCGACCGGCGACGTGCCCCTCGATTTCGCCGACAGCCATGCGCACATGGCCTACAACACGATGACTTCGGAAGGCCCGAAAGCGGCGTAGCGCGAACCTGCGATCACCTTGCCGGGCGATCGACCGCCCGCGGCTGCGGGACAAATTGGTGGTGGAAACTTCGGCGCTCGAAGCCGTGCTCAAGCGCGACCGAATCGTCCTGCTGGCTGCGCTCGCCGGGGTGACGGCGCTCGCTTGGGTTTACCTGGTGATCTCCGCTGTCGGCATGGACGCAATGTCCATGGCCCAGGCGAGGCCGTGGACCACCCTTGACTTCGGGCTGATGTTCTTGATGTGGGCGGTGATGATGGTCGGCATGATGGTGCCGAGCGCGACCCCCATGATCCTGCTGTTTGCCGCCGTCAGCCGTAAGCAGCGCGAGCGCGGGCAACCGTTCGCCCCGACCGCTGGGTTCGTCGCCGGATACATCGCCGTCTGGACCGGCTTCAGCATTTTCGCCACCGCCCTGCAGTGGATGCTCGAGCAGGGCGCCCTGCTCTCGCCGATGATGGTGAGCACGAGCCCGGTGCTCGGCGGCGTTCTGCTCATCGGTGCGGGGATCTACCAGTGGTCGCCGCTCAAACACGCCTGTCTGAAGCGTTGCCGGTCGCCGCTCGATTTCATCTTGAGAGGCTGGAATCAGGGATCCGGCGGTGCCGTGATGATGGGGCTCGAACACGGCGCCTACTGCCTCGGTTGCTGCTGGGTTCTGATGGGACTGCTGTTCGTAGCCGGCGTGATGAATCTCCTTTGGGTGACCGCGATCGCGGTCTTCGTTCTCGTTGAAAAACTTGCCCCGCGAGGGGACCTGACGGGTCGGCTTGGCGGCGCCCTGCTCATCCTCGCCGGCGGCGCCCTGGGGGCCAGCGCCTTCTGATCCCGCAGTCGTCCCCGGCCGAGGACAACACGATCCCGCTGTGGTGCCGCCCAATTCGGTCGTCGCCCGACGGTTTGGATTCGCGGCGCTTCGCGTTAGGGTACAACGGCGCGACCAGAACGCCGAGTCACACGAAGGGAGATCCCATGACCGCACCCAAGCCGCGAACCCCGGCGCCCGAGCTCGAGGTCGAGACCGTCGGCGGCGAAACCTGGAGGCTCGCCGACCAGAGGCCCGACGCCTTCACCATGATCGTCTTCTACCGTGGGCTCCACTGCCCGATCTGCAAGCCGTACACGCGCGACCTCGACCGCAAGGTGGGCGCGCTCGCCGAGCGTGGCGTCTCGGTGATCATGGTCAGCGGCGATTCGCGCGAGCGCGCCGAGCAGACCAAAGCGGACTGGGGGATCGAGAACCTCACCGTCGGCTACGGCCAGACCGTCGCGTCGATGCGCCAATGGGGACTGTTCATTTCGCGCAGCATCAGGGAGGGCGAGCCTGCCGAGTTCGGCGAGCCGGGCGTGTATCTCATCAAGCCCGACGGCTCGGTCTATTGCGCGGTGATCAACAGCATGCCGTTCGCCCGGCCGCGGTTCGACGACGTCTTGCAGGCGATCGACATCGTCATCGAGAAGAACTATCCGGCGCGCGGCGAGGCCTAACACATCTCTTCACAACTTGGTCAGGGGGGCTTTTGCCGCCGCCGCCGCGCGTATATCTCCTAACCATCCCGCACGCAGGGTCGGCGCCCCACCGGGCGGGCGAGGTGCGGCAGTGGCGGCTCCCATGGTAGACTCGCGGGGCGATCCTCGCGCAAACGCGGAGGAGACGGACGGCGGTGAGCGGTAATCAGTCGGACAAAGGCAAGGCGCTCAAGCGACTGTGGCCGGTCGCCGCGTTGATCGTCGCCGTCGCCGCGTTGGTCGCCTTCGGCCCCGACAACGCCGCGGTGTTCGCGACCCTGCGTGCGTATCGCGAAGCGATCGGCGTGTTGATCGTCGAATACGCCGTCCTCGCGGGTCTGGGCTACATGGTCATCTACGCCGTGGCGATCGCCTTCTCGGTCCCGGGCGGCGCGATGATGACGATCATCGGCGCGTTCCTCTTCGGTTGGCAACTTGCGGCGGTCTACGTCGTGTTTGCCGCGACGATCGGCGCCACCGCCCTGTTCCTCATCGCCCGCACCGCCGTCGGCAACCGCTTGCACGAGCGCGCCGGCCCCTGGATGCAGAAGATGGAGGCCGGCTTCCAGGAGAACGCGCTCTGGTATCTTCTGATGCTGCGGCTGATTCCGCTGTTCCCGTTCTTCGTCGTCAACCTCGTCCCGGCGTTTCTCGGCGTGACGCTGCGCACCTATGTGATTGGCACCTTTTTCGGCATCATTCCGGGCACGACCGTGTTCGCGCTCGCGGGCGGCGGGCTGGCGAGCGTGCTCGCGAACGAGGGCGCCGAGTTCGACCTCTCGTCGGTGCTCACGCTCGAGGTCGTCGCCGCGCTCATCGGGATCGCGCTGCTGGCGCTGATTCCGGTGATCTACAAGAAAGTGCAGGCGCGCAAGTCGCAGCGGGCGGTTTCCGCCGAAGGCCGCGAACCATGACACGGCGCGTGCGCGTCGACATCTGCGTCATCGGGGCCGGCTCGGGCGGGCTCTCGGTCGCCGCCGGGGCGAGCCGGATGGGCGCGGAGACAGTGCTCGTCGAGCAGGGCAAAATGGGCGGCGATTGCCTCAACTACGGCTGCGTGCCCTCGAAGTCGATGCTCGCCGCCGCGCATGCCGCCGAGCGCGTCCGCGGGAGCGGCCGGTTCGGCGTCGACACGCCCGAGCCCGATATCGACTTCGCCGGCGTCCATCGCCACGTGCACGAGGTGATCGCCGGCATCGCGCCGCACGATTCGGTCGAGCGCTTCGAGGGGCTCGGGGTGCGCGTCATTCAGGCGCACGCCCGCTTCGTCGCTGCGGACGCGATCGAGGCCGGCGACGTGACCGTCGAGGCGCGCCGCTTCGTGGTCGCCACCGGGAGCCGGCCGATGGCGCCGCCGATCCCGGGCCTCGACGGCGTGCCGTTCCTGACCAACGAGACCGTGTTCGACGCGACCCGGGCGCCCGAGCATCTGATCGTCATCGGCGGCGGACCGGTCGGCGCCGAGCTGTCGCAGGCGCACCGGCGGCTCGGCGCGCGGGTGACGATGCTCGAGATGTTCACCATGCTGGGCAACGACGACCCCGAGCTCGTCGCGGTGGTGCGCGACCGGCTCAGCGCCGAAGGCGTCGATATCCACGAAGGCGCCAAGGTGGTGCGCGTCGAGGCGCGCGGCGATGGCGTCGCGGTCACGGTGGACAGCCAGGGCGCCGAACGGCGAATCGAAGGCTCGCACCTGCTCGTTGCCGCCGGGCGTTCGCCGAACGTCGACGATCTCGGCCTCGAGACCGCCGGCATCGCCCATGGCGCGACCGGCATCGAGGTCGACGCGCGGCTGCGCACCACCAACAAGCGCGTGTTCGCCATCGGCGACGTCACCGGGGCGTACCCGTTCACGCACATGGCCAACTACCACGCCGGGATCGTCATCCGCAACGCGTTGTTCCGGCTGCCCGCGAAGGTCGATTACCGGGCGGTGCCGTGGGTCACCTTCACCGATCCCGAGCTGGCGCAGGTTGGCGTGACCGAGGCGCGGGCGCGGCAGGCCGGGGGTGAAATTCGCGTGTTGCGCTGGCCGTTCGCCGAGAACGACCGCGCCCGCGCCGAGCGCGAAACCCAGGGCTTGGTCAAGGTCGTGACCACGCCGCGGGGGCGCATTCTCGGCGCCGGCATCGTCGGTGCTTCGGCCGGCGAGCTCATCCAGACGTGGGAGCTGGCGTTGCGCCGCAAACTCAATATCGGCGCCATGGCCGACCTGATCACGGCCTATCCGACGCTCGCCGAGGCGAGCAAACGGGCCGCCGGCAGCTTCTACACGCCGAAGCTGTTCAGCGAGCGGACGCGTTGGCTGGTGCGCTTCCTCGCCCGGTTCGGCTGACGCGCCAGCCGGGGAAGGGGGGGCCGGGCGCGGCCCGTGGTCCGGCGAACAGGTTTTGCTTTATAGTCAGCGCATGGAGAGGCCCAAAAGGTTCCCTATGCCGCCGCTTGCCAAGAGCCTTTCCGCCCGGCTCCTGGTGCTTACCATCGCCTTCGTGATGCTCGGCGAGGTGCTGATCTACGTGCCCTCGGTGTCGCGCTATCGCCTGGTCTATCTCGAGGAGCGTCTGGCGGCGGCGCACGAGGCGACGCTGGCCCTCGAGGCGTCGCCCGACGGCATGATCACGACCGAGCTGGAGCAAAAGCTCCTGGCGCATGCGCGGGTGCGCTCGATCGCGCTGCGCATGCCGACCGCCTCCTATCTGATGCTCGGCGAGCCGCCCGCGATCGACGCCGCGTTCGATCTGCGCGACGAGACAGCCTATGAACTCATTCGCGAGGCGTTCATCACCCTCGGCCAGACGCGCAACCGGGTGCTGCGCGTCATCGGGTCGGCGCGCATCGATCCCCAGATCCTCGTCGATATCACGCTCGACGAGGCGCCGATGCGCACCGAGATGTTCGATTACTCGGGTCGCATCCTGATCCTTTCGATCGTTCTGTCGCTGATGACCGCGGCGCTGGTTTTCCTCAGCCTGCAGTGGCTCATGGTGCGGCCGATGCGCCGCATCACCGCGAGCCTGGTGTCCTTCCGCGAGGCGCCCGAGGACGCGTCCAAGGACGTGCCCGCGACCGGGCGCAGCGACGAGATCGGCGTCGCCCAGCGCGAGCTCGCCGAACTGCAGCGCGGACTGCGCGCGGCGCTGCGGCAACGGGCGCACCTCGCCGCGCTCGGCGCCGCGGTGGGCAAGATCAATCACGACCTGCGCAACATTCTGTCGACGGCCGCGCTGGTCTCGGACCGGCTGGCCGACAGCGACGACCCCGAGGTCAGGCAGCAGACCCCGGCGCTGATGGCCGCGATCGACCGGGCGATCGCCCTGTGCGTGGCGACGCTGCAGTTCTCGCGCGCCGGCGGGCCCGAGCTCAAGCGCGAACGCGTCGAGCTCGCGGCGCTGGTCGACGACGTCGGCGGGGCGATGACGCAAGCGGAAGAGGGCGGCGTCGCGTGGCGGAACGACGTGGCCGCGGATTTCACCCTAACCGCCGACCGCGAGCAGCTCTTCCGCGTCCTTTTCAACCTCGGGCAGAACGCGGTCGAGGCATTGAACGGCGCCGGCGAGGTGCGGGTCAGCGCCAGCCGCGATCGCCGATCCGCGGTGATCGAGGTCGCCGACACCGGGCCCGGCCTGGCGCCGAAGGCGGAGGAGCATCTTTTCGAGCCGTTTGCCGGCTCGACGCGCGAAGGCGGCACGGGTCTCGGCCTGCCGATCGCGCGCGAGATCATGCGCGCCCACGGCGGCGAGATCAGACTCGTCAAGTCCGGCGGGGGCGGAAGCATTTTCCGCCTCGAGTTCCCCGCCGACTAAAAAATAATGGGACACAATACTTAATTCGCCAATTAAGTATTGTGTCCCCGGAATTACCGGAACTTCGGAATTTTGCTGGAATTTCTGTACGACAGGCGGATCAGTCGAGCTGGATCACCAGCGACTTGAGGTAGTCGCTCTCGGGCAGCGTCGGGTGGCGGGGGTGGTCGGGCGCGGCGCCGGCTGCGCGCAGGACGCGCCCGCTCCGGCCGGCGTCGGTCATTCCCCGGTACACGGCTTCGCCGAACGCCTCGGCCGCGACGTTGTACGAGCAAGAGGCGATGAACAGGTAGCCGCCCGGCGCCACCAGCGCGGCGGCGAGCCGGGCGAGCTTGCGGTACCCGCGCAAGCCCGGTTTGACCTCCTTGCGGCTCTTCACGAACGAAGGCGGGTCGGCGGCCACGACCTCGAAGGTCTCGCCGGCCCCGGCGAGGCGTTGCATCTCGGTGAAGGCGTCGGCACGCACGAAGCCGCAGCGCACGCCGTTGAGCGCCGCGGCCCGCTCGCCGAGCGCGAGCGCCGCCTCGGAGCGGTCGACCGCCACCACCTCCCGGGCGCCGGCCGCCGCCGCGCAGATCGCGAAGCCCCCGGCGTAGCTGTAGAGGTCGAGCATGCGGCCGCCGGGCGCGAGACGCGCGACGAAGGCGCGGTTCTCGCTCTGGTCGAAGTACCAGCCGGTCTTCTGGCCCTCGACCGGATCGGCGAGGAAGCGCAGCGCGCCCTCGCGCAGCTCGACGGCGCCGTCGAGCGCGCCGCTGGCGACCTCGACGCGCCGGTCGAGCCCTTCGAGCGCGCGCACCGCGCTGTCGGCCCTGAGCACGACCGCGCGCGGGGCGAAGACCGCGCCGAGCGCATCGAGCAATACGGTTGCCAGCGCGTCCATGCCCGCGGTGTTGACCTGGCAGACGAAGACGTCGCCGAAACGATCGATCACGAGGCCCGGCAGCCCGTCGGCCTCGGCGTGGACCAGCCGGTAGAACGGCGCATCGTACAGCCGGTCGCGGAGCGCCGCGGCGGCCTCGATGCGGCGGGCGAAGAAGTCGCGGTCGATCGCCTGATCCGGGTCGCTGGACAGCATGCGCGCGGCGATCAGCGAATGCGGGTTGAAGGTCGCGCAGCCGAGCGCCTCGCCGCCGGCGTCGATCACGCGAACAACGCATCCCGGCGTCAGCGACTTGGTCTCCGCGTTCATGCGGATTTCGTTCGAGTACGCCCATGGGTGGCCGCGACGCACGCGCTTCGCGTGGGCCCGCAAGAGATGGATCGATGGCCGGAGCGGCATGGTCGGAGAGTGTACGCCTAGGCGACTCGCGGGCAAGTCCGTTGACGGCCAAACGACGCACCGGCGTCATCGCCGTGGCCATCGCCCGAGAGTTCGGTTACAGTTTGGTTCGGGGAAGAAGATCAAGACGTTACCAAATGGGGGAGACCATCAGAAAAAGCCTCGCGGGGGTCGCTCTGCTGGCGGAACTGTCGCCGGAGCGGCTCGCCGCGCTGGAGCGCAACTGCCGCTGGCGCCGCTACGCCGCGAAGGAGATGATCTTCGACCTCGAGAGCGAGGGAACCGAGGTCTACTTCGTCGTCGATGGCGCGGTGCAGATCGTCAACTACTCGCCGTCGGGGCGCGAAATCTCGTTCGCGCAGGTGCCGGCGGGGAGCTACATCGGCGAGCTTTCGGCGATCGACCGGCGCCCGCGTTCGGCGACGGTGGTGGCGGCCGAGGACACGACGCTCGCCAGCATCAGCGCGGCGACGTTCCAGACGCTGCTCCTTGAGCATCCGAAGATCGCTCTCCTGTCGCTCCACAATTTGGCCCAGATGGTGCGCGCCGCCGACGAGCGGATCATGGACCTCAGCACCCTGAGCGCGATAAATCGCGTGCATGTCGAGCTTCTGCGCATGGTCAGCGCCGAAGGTCCCGACGCCAACACCGGGTATATCCGTCCGATGCCGACGCACAGCGACATCGCCAGCCGCGCCAGCACCACCCGCGAGACGGTGTCGCGAGTCCTCAGCCACCTCGCGCGCGTGCGCATCCTCGAACGCGCGTCGGACGAGTTTCGCGTGGTCGACATCGAGCGCCTTAAGCACCTGATCGAGCCGGCGGGCGATTGAACGCCCGCCCCGGGGTGTGCGCAGGGGGCGCCGTCAACCCCTTGAAAAGGGGGCGATTCGTGATTATTTGTGAGTCAACCGAAGGCCGATTCTGGCTTCGGCCGCGGGTTTGGCCCTTTGCGGCGGACCCGGCGTTGCACCACACGATATCGCTTCTGAAGGAGGATATTGTCATGCGTACCTACGACCTCACTCCACTGTTCCGTTCGACGATCGGCTTCGACCGCTGGTCCAACCTGTTCGACGCCGCGTTCCGCGGCGAGACCAACGGCGTGTCCTATCCGCCCTACGACATCGAGAAGCTGGGCGAGGATGCGTACCGCATCACCATGGCGGTGGCGGGATTCGGCGAGGACGACCTCGACGTCACCGTCCAGGACAACCTGCTCGTCGTGTCGGGCAAGAGCGCGGAAGACCGCGACAACGGCAAGCGCTATCTCTATCGCGGCATCGCCGCGCGCGCGTTCGAGCGGCGCTTCAACCTGGCGGACCACGTCCAGGTGACCTCCGCGTCGCTGGCCGACGGCGTTCTCACGATCGACCTCGTTCGCGAGGTTCCCGAGTCGCTGAAGCCGCGCCGCATCGCGATCGAGGCCGGGGCGCCCGAGATCGAGAGCGCGAAGGCGGCCTGACCGACGCATCCCGGAACTCGAGTGGGGCGTCCGCGCGGCGGACGCCCCGTTCGCTTCCGCGCCCGACCCATCACCCCGAACGCACCGCTCGTTTACCGCCGGCGCGGTGTTATGATATTAACCGGACCTGCGGCGAGCGGCCGTAACGATCTGTTTTGGTTTCGGGGAAGGCCGATTAGCGACGACGATTTCAACGAGCGATTCGAGCGCAACTTCTTCTCGCGGGTGCCGCTCAAGGTGGCGCAGAGCTTCACCGACGAGCAGCTGTCGGCGATCAAGCAGGCGTTCGGCGCCGAGCGCTGGGACGGTCACCGGGTGGACCTGCGCGGCGTCGTGCCGCTGCCGTTCAGGCGCTGGTATTTCGCGTTCGTCGCGGGGCCCGACCGCCGCGCGAAAAGGCGTCCGCGGGCCGCGGGCGAAGCCGGCGCGTTCGGCCGCGTCGTCAGCGCGACGGTGACGATCATCACGTTGCTGCTCTTGCTGCTGGTGCTGATCTACGCCTTCACCGCCTAGAAACCGGTTTCCCGGCGGTACGACCCGGCGGCGGCGTTGCCCTTTGACAAAGCGAGCGCCAGGCGGAATGGGTTACGCAGACGAGAAGAGCTGATCGGCAGCGTCCCGGATGGCGCGCGGCCGCTGGCTTGAGAACAAGCAAGCAATCGGAGGCATGTGATCATGAACAAGCGCCGTGGGCTCGGCGTCTCCCGTCGGTCGTTCCTGGCAGGCACCGGCGCGGTGGCCGCCGGATTGTCGCTTGGCCCTGGGTCCTCGTGGGGCGCCGAAGAGGCGAAGCTCAACTTCTACAACTGGGACACCTATATCGGCGAGACCACGCTCGACGACTTCAACAAGGCGACCGGCATCGCCGCCAAGATGGACCTCTACGCCGACAACGACGAGCTGTTCGCCAAACTCAGGGAAGGCAACCCGGGCTACGACGTGATCGTGCCGACCAACGACTACGTGGAGCGCATGATACTCGGCGGAATGCTCACCCCGTTGGAGCACGGGAATATCCCCAACATCAAGAACATCGACAAATTCTTCCTCGACGCCGCGTTCGACCCGGGCCGCAAGTACAGCCTGCCGTACATGTGGGGCACGCAGGGCATCGGCTATCGCAAGTCGAAGGTCAGCTCGACGCCGAACACCTGGAAGGTCCTGCTCGATTCGGACGAATACTCGGGGCGGATCGCGCTTCTGGGGGACGCAACCAGCGTCCTCGGGATCGGCCTCAAATACCTCGGCTATTCCTACAACTCGACGAACCCGAAGGAAATCATCGAAGCCGAGCAACTGGTCATCAGGCAGAAACGGAATATCAAGACGTTTGCCAAAGACAACGGCCAGGACCTGTTGCTCTCGGGCGAGGTCGACCTCGCCATGGAGTGGAACGGCGACATCCTCCAGATCATGGCGGAGGACGACGATATCTCTTACGTCGTGCCCAAGGAAGGAAGCAACGTGTGGCAGGACTGCATGTGCATTCCGACCGGTGCGCCGCACCCGCAGAACGCGCACGCCTTCATCAACTTTATCCTCGATGCCGAGGCGGGCGCGGCGATCGCCGACTTCATTCAATACGCCACGCCCAACGACGCGGCGCGAGCCCTCCTGTCGGACGATTACAACAACAACCCGGCGATCTTCCCGGACGACGAAACGCTTGCTCGCTGCGAGCCGTCGATCTATCTGGGAGAGGACGTCCAGCGGCTGTACGACGAAGCCTGGACTCGTGTCCTCGCCGCCTAACCGGGTCTTCGAACGGTAGGTAGACAAAGGGCGGTTCGCTTCACCGCGGGCCGCGCTTCGGCGGCCCGGAGTCGCCGTGAATGCGCCCTTGGAGATCCGGCCGAATGGAAAGCTGGCGCAAGAACGCACTCGTCTTCTGGGTGCTCAATCTGCCGCCGTCGTTCTGGCTCGTGGCCTTCTTTCTGGTGCCGCTGGGGATCGTCTGGGTCATATCCTTCGGCGAGAAACGCGGCGTCATCGACATTGCGATCACGGGAACGCTCGACAACTACGCCCGGGCGCTGGAACCGATCTATCTGGAGATATTCTGGAAGTCGATCGTCATGGCCGGCGCGGCCACCGTTGCCTGCTTGCTCGTCGGCTATCCCGTCGCCTTCGCCATCGCCTTCGCAGCGGAACGCTGGAAGCCGATCCTGCTGATGCTCGTCGTCCTGCCGTTCTGGATCAACTCGCTCATCCGGACCTATGCGCTGATCGCGGTGTTCCGGACCCGCGGCTATATCAACTCCGGGCTCGAGTGGCTGTGGGAGAAGGCCGACTGGCTGTTGTCGGCCTTCGGTCTCGGGCATCTCCAGCTCCTCGGCGAGCGGTTCGAGCCCGCCGCGTTGCTCTACAACAACACCGCGGTCACGCTCGGCATCGTTTACGCCTTCTTCCCCTTCATGGTGCTGCCGCTCTACGCCAACATCGACAAGATTGACCGCGCCTACATCGAGGCGAGCCTCGATCTCGGGGCCGGACACTGGCGCACGTTCTTGTCGGTGGTCCTTCCCCTCACCTGGCACGGCATCATGTCCGGGATCATCATCGTGTTCGTTCCGGCGCTCGGGGCCTTCTTCATTTCCGACCTGCTCGGCGGCACCGACAGCCAATTGATCGGCAACGTCATCGAGCGCCAGTTCAAGGCGGCGAACGATTGGCCGTTCGGCGCCGCGCTGTCGTTCCTGCTGATGTACCTGACCTTCGGAGCCTTGGCCTTGCGCGCGATCACGAGCGGCCGCAAACACAGGCTCGAAGCATGAGCGCGGTGGAACGAACCGTCGCCGCGAACGTTCGGCCCGTCGCGCAAACCCGGCGCCGCAGAACGATCGGACCACTTGATTACACGAGGCGTTGGTGGCTGCGCGTGACGGTGGCGGTCACCTTGGTGATGATCTACGCCCCGATCATCACGCTGGTGGCATTCAGCTTCAACGACAGCCGGCGCAACATCGTCTGGCGCGGCTTCACATTCAAGTACTATGAGAAGGCGTGGAACAACGACAGCCTGATCGAGGCCTTCGTGAACACCCTGACGATTGCGGTCGTCAACACCGCGGTCAGCACGTTTCTCGGCGTCCTCCTCGCGATTGCGCTATGGCGCTTCCGGTTCCCCGGCAAGGCCGCCTACGAGGGCTTCATGGCGTTGCCGATCGTGATCCCGGAAATCTGCATGGGCGTGGCGATGATGGCGTTCTTCGCGCGCATCGGCTGGCCGACCGATTGGCCGTGGCCGCTATCCTTGATCAACATCACGATCGCCCACATCGCCTTTTCCTTCCCCTTCGTGGCGGTGATCGTGCGCGGGCGGCTCGTCGGCTTCAACCGCGAGCTGGAAGACGCCTCGAAGGACCTCGGCGCGAGCGAGTTGCAGACCACGCGCCATATCGTCCTGCCGTATCTTCGCCCGGGGATCATCGCCGGGGCGCTCATCGCCTTTACGCTGTCGCTCGATGACTTCGTCATCACCTTCTTCACGGCGGGGCCGGACAGCATTACCCTGCCGGTCAAGATCTTCTCGATGATCCGTTTCTCGGTCACGCCCGAGGTCAACGCCGCCTCGACGGTGATCATCGTGATCACCGTGATCGCCACGGTGATCGCCATGCGCCTGCAGATGCCTTCGCGCCGGCGGGCCGGCGGGGAGGCCTGAGCGACCCATGGCCGAATCCGCTCCGATCATCTCGATTCGTGGGATTACCAAGCGCTTTGGCCCGGTCGTTGCCGTCGACCAGGTGTCCCTGGAAATCCGCCCCAACGAATTCTTCGCGCTGCTCGGGCCGTCGGGTTGTGGAAAGACGACGTTGCTTCGCATGCTGG
>JACZUY010000139.1 GCA_022572945.1 Pseudomonadota bacterium | reverse complement strand
TGGGGGTCCGAGGTGTCGAGACGTATGGCGCGAGGAAAACGCATACCATATAGGTACCCCTGCCGCGTCCTTGGGTCAAACCAGCCGGCGACCTATTCGGGCCGATTCGTGCCGGCGTTCCACCGGCCCTAAGGTGACTGCTGGCGTCGCCGGGAGCGAGTTGCGGGAGGGCATCTTGCGCGAAGTTCCGCCCGACTTCCAAGTCGTGCCGCAAGCGAGTCCGCAGTACGCGATCTACCCTCATCAGTGCCACTTGCCGCCCAAGCTCAGGGCGTTCATCGACGTCCTCGCCGAGCGTTTCGCCGGGCGATGCGACTGGAGCGCGGGCCGGTAACCGGCGACGGCGAGATGCGGTGCGATGGTGTGAAACCCATCGGGTTCACCGACGACGTGCTGATCGCGAATTTGAGGTCGCGGCCCGACCGCTCGGGGGCCGCCGGGCGGTCATGCCGTCAGCCGCCGGTGACGCTCATGTGGCGGGCGACGGACGGGCGGTTGTGGCGGCGGTCGATGACGAAATCGTGGCCCTTGGGCTTGCGGCCGATGGCCTCGTCGATCGCCTCGATCAGGCGCTCGTCGGACTCGCTCGCCCTGAGCGGCGCGCGCAGATCGGCCGAGTCGTTCTGGCCGAGGCACATGTACAGCATGCCGGTGCAAGTGATCCGCACCCGGTTGCACGATTCGCAGAAGTTGTGGGTCAGCGGCGTGATGAAGCCGAGGCGACCGCCGGTCTCGCCGACCTCGACATAGCGCGCCGGTCCGCCGGTCTTGTAGTCGATGTCGGTGAACGTCCAGCGCTCCATGAGGCGGGCGCGCACCATCGACAGCGGCAGGTACTGCTCGGTGCGGTCGCCGTCGATGTCGCCCATGGGCATGGTCTCGATGAAGGTGAGGTCGAAGCCCTCGTCGCCGCACCAGCGGATGAGATCGTCGAACTCGTCCTCGTTGACGCCCTTGAGCGCCACGGTGTTGATCTTGACCCGAAGCCCGGCCTCCTTGGCCGCGGCGATTCCGTCCATCACTTTCTCGAACTTGCCCCAGCGGGTGATGGCGAGGAACTTCTCGGCATCCAACGTATCGAGCGACACGTTCACCCGGCGCACGCCGCATTCGTAGAGCTCGCCGGCGAAGCGGCGAAGCTGGCTGCCGTTGGTAGTCAGCGTGAGCTCGTCGAGCGCGCCGCCGCCCAGGCGCTCGCCGAGACTGCGCACCAGCCACATCACGTTGCGCCGCACCAGCGGCTCGCCGCCGGTGAGCCTGAGCTTGCGCACGCCGAGGCCGACGAAGGCGCCGCACAGCCGGTCGAGCTCTTCCAGCGTCAGCAGCTCGGCCTTGGGCAGGAAGGTCATGTCCTCGGACATGCAGTAGACGCAACGGAAGTCGCAACGGTCGGTGACCGACACGCGCAAGTAAGTGATTTCCCGGCCGAACGGATCGATCATCGCGCCACGCTCTCGCCTCCCAGCCTTCACCGAGCCCCATAGATAGCAGCCCCGGCGTCAAAGTTCACCCACAATATCGCTGGGGCGATCGTCGACCGAAAACCGGCGCGACCCATGGCGCGAGGCGGGGGCGGCCGGTGACGGCCGCGTCTCACGCGCCGCCGCCGTTTTTCTTGTTGGCGGTTTCGTCGCGAGGCGCGCCCGCCGCTTCCTTTTGCGACCGCTCGAACATCTCGCGCGCCTTCGCCTGCTCGCGCTCGTGCAGATAGTCGTCGGTGGTGCGCGTCAGCGGCCGCGGCCGCGTCGCCATCGGCTGGGGCGCATCGAACTGGACGATGACGCGGCAGTCGCTGCACATCTTGATGCGGTCGAGCGCTTGCGGGTCGCCGGCGTACATCGAGTGTTCGGCGAGCTTCTCGACCGTGCGCTCGATCGACGCGCGCGTGCCGAAGGGCTCGCCGCAGCGCACGCAGGCGAACGGCTCCTCCTCGTTGAGCACGAGCTGCGCGCGCGCCTCGCCGGTAAAATTGAAGCGTGGGCTCAGCGTGATCACCGATTCGGGGCACGTGTTTTGGCACAACCCGCACTGCACGCACGCGTCCTCCTGGAAGCGCACCGTCGGCCGGTCGGGATTGTCGATCAGCGCGCCGGTCGGGCAGGCGCCGATGCAGGCAAGGCACAACGTACAACCCTCGGTGTCCACGGCCACCGCGCCGAACGGTGACCCCGCCGGCAGCGGCAGGATGTCAACCGGCTCGGGCGCGTGCTCGTGCAGGTGCCTGAGCGCCAGCATGGTCACCGTGCGCGTGCCGCCCATGGGCAGGAAGGAGGCGGGCGCCGGCGGCTCCACCGGCTCGAGGCCGTAGAGCTCGCCCTCGACCGCGTCGGGATCCTCGGCGTCGATGAGGGCGACGCGGCCGGCGCCGTAGCCGAGGCCGGAAAGCGCCGCCTCCGCCAGCTCGACCTGGTCGGCGAGCGCGGGAAGGTGGTCGCGGTTGCTCGGGCCCACGAGCACGCGCACCTGGGCCGCCCCATAGGCGAGCGCGGCGGTAAAGAACTCGAGCCCCACCTGGGTCACCTCGTTGAGAGCGAAGGGCAGCACGCGCGCCGGCAGGCCGCGGCCGTGGCGTCCGATCGCGTGGATCATATCGTCGCCGTGGCGCGTGTCGTGCACCAGCACCACGGGCGCGGTTCCGCCCGCCTCGCGGTACGTCCCGAGCAACGTGCGCAGGCGTTGGAAGATGGCGTCCCCCGCCGGCAGCGCGTAGGTCGCCGCGCCGGTCGGGCACACGCTGGCGCACGAGCCGCAGCCGGCGCACACGTGGGGATCGATCTTGACGTGATCGCCGTCGGGGGCGATCGCCGAGGTCGGGCAGACGTCGAGGCACCGTGTGCAGCCGACCCTCTCGCTGCGCGAATGGGCGCAGATGTCGGGGTTGTAGTTGACGTAGATCGGCTTTTCGAAGGCGCCGACCATATCGGCGATGTCGAACAGCGCCTTCTCGACGGCGGCGGGATTGCCGGGATCGGGATTGAAATATCCGTCGCGCGTGTCGGGCGCCGGGAACAGCGGCGGTCCGCCGGTGAGGTCGAGGATCAGCTCGCACGTCGAGGTCGCGCCGTCCTGGGGCGCGCCGAAGGCGAGCGCGCCGCGCGACGACGGCGTCATGGCGGCGTAGCCGTCGACCGAGAGACTGAACGCGCCGAGGTGGCCGCTGGCCTTGGCGATCGTGCCCTTGAACACCGGCACGTCGACAACCTTGGGCGGCAGAACGGCGTCGGGATCGGTGAGCAAGATGGTCACGTCGAGCCGGCTGGCGAGCCGCTTGGCGGCCTCGATCGCCGTCTCGTCGCGGCCGTAGACCAGGGTCACACCCTGCGACTCCATGCTCACCCCGGGCGTCGGGGGAATGTCGAGCGCCGCCTCGGCGAGAAGCGCCGCGATCTTGGCGCTCGCCGACCCGGCTTGGTCCGACCAGCCGGCGCGCTCGCGGATATTGGTAAAGCTCAGCGACGCGTTCGGGTTGCTGTCCTCCTTCACTTCGGCGAACAGCGGCGCTTCCTGGGTGCACGCCACCAGCACGGGCGTCTCGCCGAGAACGGCGCGTTGCACCTCGCCGATCTGGCTGCGGCAGAGCTGGGTGTACACCTTTGGCGCCTCGCCGCCGCACGCCTTGGCGAGGGCCTCGGCGTCGAGCGTCATGGTCCCCTCGCAGTCGCAGACGAGGAATTTCTTTCCCTTGATTTCCATTGCCCTACATTCGCCGCCCCGCGCCGGCGGCACGGCCTTCAACGCTTATAGTCCCTCTCCACGGCGGTTTCGACCCAATTCGACATCCGCGCCCCCGGCCCCTGGTCGACACCTTCGTCACCGAGGTGAGCCAGGACACCTGGATCTACCTGCCGTCGGACACCGAGCTCCAGTTTCGTGCAGATTGCCCGGGGGCCGCCGGTGGAAACCCCGTAAGCCCCTTGGCGGGCGGGCGCATGCGCGCCATATTGCCGTCATGGACGGGTATCTCCTCAAGCCCAACCCGGCCGATCCCAGGCTCACCGAGCGGGTCTCGGGGGTCGATCACGAGGGCCGGCGGGTCGACACCTCGGTGGTCGTCGAGCGGCCGTTGACGCTGTACCTCAACGGCCAGGAGATCGTCACCATGATGACGATCTGCGACTTCCCCGACTATCTCGCCGTCGGCTATCTGCTGAATCAGAACATGCTCAGGCCCGACGACGACATCACCGCGATCGACTACGACGACGACATCGAGACCGTCGTCGTCCGCACCAAGCGCAAGACCGACTTCGAGAAGAAGCTCAAGAAGAAGACGCTGACCTCGGGCTGCGCCCAGGGCACCGCGTTCGGCGACGTGATGGAGCGCTTCGAGGCGATCGCGCTCGACGCGGACGCGGTGCTGCGCACCTCGTGGCTCTACGCGCTGACCAAGAAGATCAACACCACCGACAGCCTCTACCTCGCCGCCGGCGCGATCCACGGCTGCGTCTTGTGCGAGGAGGACCGGCCGCTCCTCTACATGGAGGACGTCGGCCGCCACAACGCGATCGACAAGATTGCCGGCTACATGTTCCTCGAGCGCATCGCGCCCAAGGGCAAGCTGTTCTACACCACCGGGCGGCTGACCAGCGAGATGGTCATCAAGACGGTGCAGATGGAGATTCCGATCCTGATGTCGCGCTCGGGCTTCACCGCCTGGGGGGTGGCGCTCGCGCGCCAGGCCAACCTGACGCTGATCGGCCGCGCCAAGGGCAAGCGCTTCGTCGCGCTCGCCGGCGAGCAGCGCATCGTCTACGACGCCGACCTCGGCGCCGCTTGGGAGGAGCCCCGCCGCGTCCAGCGCAAGGCGAGCCTCGATGACGATGCCGCGTGAGCCGGCCGTCGCCAGAAACGGCGAGCGGAATTTAACTCATGAAATCCATTGACCTTTTGTGGCAGGGGCCGCTCAGGGTTGGTGAGCTAAATAAGGCGACTTCTGCGCTCTCCGGATTGGACGGGCCTCACCTCTATTTCTGTGTGCAGGTTTACCATTCCAAGACCGTTGCCTATGTGGGCCAGACACAGAACTTCTGGAAACGAATGCTCGATTACTACGAGGGTTTCCTGGGCTTCGCGTATTGGCTTCGGGATAACCACGGCAAGCCTCGGTACAAACCCTCGAAGGATCGGACTTGTTTCGTTGATCTTTTGGATAAAAAGCTTGAATTCGGTATGGAGATTGCTGTTGAGGAGGTGAAACGTCTCCAGTTTTTTTGTGCTCGATGCGACGACCCCAATCTGATCAGGCAGGTGGAGGCTGCGCTCATTGGTCGGGTCTGGGGTCGGGCAAAAAAGTCTGCGCCTGGCCCGAAGAAGCTCGAATGCGACAATTCGAGGCGTGAGCGTTATGGAAGCGATTTGCCCCCTATTTCAATTACCAACCACCCGTCCTCCGCAGCAGCGGACGAATACCTGGAGCTACTGTTTGGCCCAAAGCCGATACGTTGGGGACAAACGGATGGGTGATTATGGGGTCCAAGCTCAACGTGACGTCGCCGGGGTGCGGCTCGAGGGCGCGGCGGCGTAACGTCGCGCTTGCGATCGCGCGCGCCTCCGAACCGATCCTTCGGTTAGAGTGAATTCAGAACGAGTGGAATCGTTCCGAATTCGCCAGCCCGCGACCGCGGGCCGTCGCGTATGCGACGAGAGCCTGCGTGGCGAATGAACGCTGCTTACCTTTGACCTGGGTAAAGGTGAGCTGAAAATGCTCTAAGGAGCCGCCGGCATCACTCGCGCGCGCCGGCGTCGTGCAGCAAGTCGGTGATCTCGGCGGCGCTGATCATCCCGGCGGCGGCGAGCGGCGTCCAGCCGTCGTCGGCGCGGGCGTTGACGTCGGCGCCGGCCGCGACCAGCGCCCGCACCACCGGGAGCGCATCGTTATTGGCGGCCAGCATCAGCGCCGTGTTGCCGTTGAGCGCATTCCGCGCGTTCACGTCGGCGCCGCCGAGCAGCAGCGAAGACACGGCGCGCAGGTGGCCGCCGCGCGCGGCCAGCATCAGCGGGGTGTTGCCGTCGTCGCCCGCCGCCTCCACGTCGGCGTCGCGCTTGACCAGCGCCGCCACCGCCGCGTCGTCGCCGTTGGCCGCGCCGAGCGCCAGCGGGGTCCGCCCGTTGTCGTCGCGCGCCTCGATATCGGGCCCGTAGGCGAGCAGGATGCGCACGCCCCGAACGGCGCCCACCTGCGCCGCGAGCAACAACGGCGTGGTGCCGTCGTCATCGGCGGCGTCGGGCGCCGCGCCC
>JACZUY010000138.1 GCA_022572945.1 Pseudomonadota bacterium | reverse complement strand
TTGGGCAAGTACCTGCCGCCGGGAAGCGCCGGCAACGACGCCGAGCTCGAGGTTGCCGAAGGCGCCACCCCGCGCGACGTCATCGCGCAGCTCGGCATGCCCCTGGACGCGAGCTACCTGGTCACGCTCAACGGCGAATCGGTACCCACCGCCGAGCGCCGGGTCCGCACCCTCGCCGACAACGACCGCCTCGCCATCATGCCGCCCTTGAAGGGCGGGTGAGGGGGCTCAGCAGGTGGTGTGGAAGAGGCCGCCGACGGGCGCCTTCTCGCACAGCTCGTTGTAAAGCCGCACCGCTTCCTCGGTCTGCAGCACGTGCGCGGCGATCCCCCGCTCGCGCAGCGTCTGCAGCGTCTCGGGACACACCTGGAGCCGCTTCCAGATGCCCATCGTGAGCACCACCGCCTCGGCGCCATGTTCGATCAGCTCGGCGACGTCGGCGGGCTGAATGCCCGGCGCGTGATGCGTGCCGGTCTCGCGCCAGTCCCACGCCCGCGCGCCCCCCGGAAACAGCTTGGCGTCCTTGAACGATCGCCCGTCCTCGGTTTCCAGGCGTCCCCACGAGAGCTGCGAGATGCGCGGCGAACGCGCCTTCGGGTCCATTCCGTACGCCTCCGGATCGGGCCGGCTAACGCTTGCCCTTACCGCGGGTGCGGGCAAGCTCGATGACCCGGCCCGCGTCCTTCCCCGGGTCGATTCGGTAGCCCTTGCGGATGTCGACGTTGCGCAGCATGACCTCGAGCGAGGTCACGTCGAAAGGGTCCGGGCTCGACGGCTCGGCGTACTTTGCCTTCAGGCTCCGCAGCATTTCGAGTTCGTTGGGCATGAGCCTCGCCTCGATCGCTCCGAGCGCGTCGAGCAGGCGCTTGACCTCGACGTACGCCGCCATGTCGAACATCGCCATCGCTCCCCGGGATCGAGGGTTGATGTATCCTACATCGGCCGCGGCGGCGAAGCGACCGGCCAAGCGCGGCTTCGTCGGCAACCGGCTTGCCGACGCCGGCGCCGGTCCCGTACGCTGACGCGCGGCAGATCGCGGAGGAGCGCGTGGTTCGACCCCTGCTGGCACTCGTCCTCGCGTCGCTGATTCCGGCGGCGGCGCTCGCCAGCGCGCTCGACGACGCGCGTGCCGCGCTGGCGCTGCACAAGGAGGGCGACGTGGATGGGGCGGTCCGCCTCTACTCGCAGGCGATCGCGGCGGACGAGCTCGAGCCCCACAACCTCGCCGTCGCCTTCTACAACCGTGGCAACGCTTACTCCGCCAAGCGGCGCTACGACCTCGCGATCGCCGACTTCGACTTCGCGGTGAAGCTCAATCCCGAGTACACGATCGCATACAACAACCTCGCCAACGCCCACGTCGCCGTCGGCGACTACGACCGCGCGATCGCCATCTACGACACCGCCATCGGCTTGCGGCCCGATTACGCGCTCGGTTACAAGAACCGAGGCAACGCGCATGCGGCGGCCGGCCGCCACCAGGCGGCGATCGCCGACTACGACACCGCGATCGGCTTCGACCCCCGGCTCGCCTCGGCCTACAACAACCGCGGCAACGCCAACTTCCTTGTCGGGCGGTTCGCCGACGCCACGCGCGATTTCCAGGCCGCGCTGGAGCTCGACCCGTCCGATGCCTACACGGTGCTGTGGCTTTACCTCGCGCGCGGGCGGGCGGGCGGCGACGGCCGCGCCGAGCTCATTGCACACGCCCGGGGCCTCGATCTCGACCGGTGGCCGGGCCCGATCGCGCGACTCTATCTCGGCGGGCTGCCGAGCCCGCGGGTGCTGGCGGCGGCGAACGACCCCGATTCCGGCATCCGCCGCGAGCGGCAATGCGAGGCGTACTTCTATCTCGGCGCCTACCACCTGATGCGCGGCGCGCGCGAGACCGCCGCGCTCATGTTCCGCAAGGCGGTGGGCACGCGCCTCGGCCACCTGGTCGAGTACCGGGGCGCGCGCTTCGAGCTGCGGCGGATGGGGCTTTCCCCATAGCGCCGGCTTGGAAGGCGAACGGTCGATGAGTCACGACACCTGGATCCACCGCGTCGTGCGGGTCGGGGTCCGCCCGCTGGTGGGCACCCCCATTACGCCGAACCACCTGACCACGCTCAGGCTGGTCACCGGCCTCGCCGCCGCGGCCGCGTTCGCCGTGGGCGATCCGGCGTGGCGCGCGTGGGGCGGGGCGATGTTCGTATTCTCGGTGCTGCTCGACCGCGCCGACGGCGAGCTCGCGCGGCTCGGCGGCGCGTCGAGCGCGTGGGGGCACAAGTACGACCTGGTCGCCGACGCGCTGTGCAACGCGCTCGTCTTTCCGGCCATCGGGCTGGGGCTACGCGACGGCTCGATGGGGCTCTGGGCGGCGGTGATGGGCGCTGTCGCCGGGGTGGCGATCGCGGTGATCCTGACGCTCACCCTGCGTCTCGAATCGCTCGAAGGCGAACGCGCCGCCGAACTGCAGGGCAGGGCGGGGTTCGATCCCGACGACGCCGTTCTGCTTGTCCCCGTCTTCATCTGGCTCGGCTGGGCCGAAGGGTTGATCGCCGCCGCATTCGTCGGCGCGCCCGGCTTCGCGATTTACATGTTCCTCAAGTTTCGGCGCCGGCTGAGCGGCGAGGCGGGTTAGGACGACTTCGCCGCCCGTGCCGCGGCCAACCGCCATGCGGTCCACAGGCAGTAGATCGCCGCGCCGATCCCTGCCGCCACGAAGAACGGTTCGAGCCAACCGAGCCACGTGACCGGCGCGATCAGGTAGATGCCGTCCTCGAGCTCGAAGCCGGCGAAGCCGGGGTATCCCACGGCCTCGCCGCCGGCGAGTTGCAGCTGCCGGTCGAGGTCGAGGTTGAGGAACAGCCCGATCAGCGCCGACGCCGCGCCCGCCGCGCCGAGCAGCAGCGCCCAGCCGCCGAACGCGCCGCCCGAGAGCCCGATGCCGATGCCCGCGAACAGCGCGGCGTAGCTCGCGCCGCCGGCGACGTAATCGAAGTAATACCCGAGCCGCGAGGTCTTGCCGGTGAGCCGCGCGAGCTCGCCGTCGAAGTGGTCGAGGAAGCGGGCGAGCACGAACAGACCCGCGCCCCAGTTGGCGGCGGCCGGATCGCCGAGCGCGAACAGCGCCGCCGCCGCGAGCGCCAGCACAAGCGAGATCGCGGTGATGTGGTTGGCCGCGATCGGCGTACCCGCCAGCGGCCGCACCAGGATGCGGGCGATGCGCTGGTCGTAGGGCGGTTTGTCCACGGCGGTTCGCAACTGGTCGCTGGGGCGGCTAGACTGTTGGCGGCCCTGGCCGGTGTCAAGCCCGGCGATGGCGGCGGCGGAGGCGGTTTATGGAGGTTCGGGTCGCGTGTCATGCCGGCTACCGTGGCGAGGAGACGCCGCGGGGTTTCTCGCTCGGCGAACGACGGATCGCGGTGATCGACGTGATCGATCGCTGGCTCGCCCCCGAGCACCGCTATTTCAAGCTCCTGGGCGACGACGGCAACGTCTATATCCTGCGTCACGACACCGCCCGGCAGCGGTGGGAGCTGACGCTTTTCGACCGCAAGGGGCAGGGAAGGGCGAGGCCATGAGTGATTCCGAACCCGTGCTATTCGCCAACGAGGCGTTCTACTATGCCTTTGCCGGCGGCGACGCCGCGGCGATGGACGAGGTCTGGGCGCGCGACGTTCCGGTGGCGTGCATCCACCCTGGCTGGAACGTGCTGACCGGCCGCGACGCGGTGATGGAGAGCTGGCGGTCGATCCTCGGAAGCGACAGCCGACCGGCGATTCGCAGCCAGGGCGCCAAGGCGGTTGTTTACGGCGACGTCGCCTTCGTCACCTGCTACGAGAACGTCGGTCAGGGCTATCTCGCCGCGACCAACGTCTTCGTGCGCGAGGGCGGGGCGTGGAAGATGGTTCACCACCACGCCGGGCCGACCGCGCCGCCCGAGGCCGAAGAATTGGAAGACGCCCCCGATCTGGTGCACTGATATCGCGGCGTCGCGGCGGGGTACAAGGACGGCGTCACGGTTCGTATCAGGCAGGGAGGGGAACGCAATGACCATCACCCGTCACGACGTGGGCCCGCGCATGAGCCAGGTCGTCGTTCACGGCGACACGGTCTATCTCGCGGGACAGGTGGCCGACGACACCTCGGTCGGCGTCGGCGGCCAGACCGAGCAGATCCTGCGCAAGATCGACGACAAGCTGGCGAGCGTCGGCAGCGACAAATCGAAGCTCCTGAGCGCCAACCTGTGGATTTCCGACATGCGCTACTTCAACGAGATGAACGCGGTGTGGGACGCGTGGGTGGCGCCCGGCGACACGCCGGCGCGCGCCTGCGTCGAGGCGCAGCTCGCCGCGCCCCAGTATCAGGTCGAGATCATGGTCGTCGCCGCGCTCTGAGCGCGCCCAAACCTCGATTCGCCCGAAACATCCTCGTTGCCCCCGTCGCGCCAAGCGGTGCGCGGCGGGGGATTGCGCGCCCTTCCCGGGGCCAAAAATAAAGGGGACATCATACTTAATTGCGGCGAAATAAGTATTGTGTCCCCTTTTTAATACCTCTCGGGGCGATGCGCGGTCCGCCATTCCCGTTCGAGAAAAATGTAGTTGAAACAACAAACAACAACAAAATAAAGACCGGTCACTTTATGTAAAGCGATCCTCAAAAAACACAATGCAACGAGAAAGTGATCGAATTGTGATCGCGGACACATACGGGCGACACCATATAAGTTATATCAAGACGTGTGTTCCCATATGTGTAGGCTTGTAGGTGTTTGCTTATACATTGCTTTAACTTCGCTATTTATGCCGCTATCGGCGGGAAAGGAGGTAACCATGCTGCGCTTGACCATTGCCGTTTTGAGTGCTGCCTTGATCGCCTTCCAGGCCGTCCCGGTGCACGCACAGGCGGTTTGCGGCGACCGCGCGAAGATGATTACCCACCTCGGCGAAAGCTACGCCGAGCAACCGGTGGCGATGGGCCTGACCTCGTCGGGCGCGGTGATCGAGGTGTTGACCTCGCCGTCGGGCACCTGGACGTTCCTCGTCACCGAACCGAGCGGCCTGACCTGCATGGTCGCGTCCGGCGAGAGTTGGGAATCGTTGCCCATCATCCCCGCCGGGAAGGTCAGCTGACGGGTTGACGCCGGTCAGGCGACGGCGCCGGCGGCGCGCAGACGCGCGACCTCGCCGGCGTCGAATCCCCAATCGCGAAGCGCCGCGTCGGTATCGGCGCCGGGCTTGCGCGGCGGACCCTGGATCTCCGGTTTGGTGCGGCTGAAACGCGGCGCCGGCGCCGGCTGGACCACGCCGTCGACCGTGACGAACGTGCCGCGCGCCCTGTTGTGGGGGTGGGCCGGCGCTTCGTCGAGACCGAGCACGGGCGCGAAGCAGGCGTCGCTGCCTTCGAGGATCGCACGCCATTCGTCGCGGGTCTTGCGCTTGAACAGGGTGGTCAGACGGTCGCGCAGCTCGGGCCAGCGCGCCGTGTCCAACTGCCCGGGCAGGTCCTCGCCGTCGAGCCCGCACAGCCGCAGGAGCTCGGCGTAGAACTTGGGCTCGATCGCCCCGATCGCGACATAGGCGCCGTCACTGGTTTCGTAGACCTCGTAGTAAGGCGCGCCCGAATCGACGACGTTCGCGCCGCGCTCGCCGCGCCACAGCCCCATGGCGTGAAAGCCGTACACCATGGTCATCAACGACGCGGCGCCGTCGACCATCGCCGCGTCGATCACCTGCCCCCGGCCCGACGAGCGCGCCTCGAGGAGCGCGCAGACGACCCCGAACGCGAGGTAGAGCGCGCCGCCGCCGAAGTCGCCGACGAGGTTGAGCGGCGGCGTCGGCGCGCCGCCCGCGCGGCCGATGGCGTGGAGCGCGCCGGTGAGCGCGATGTAGTTGATGTCGTGGCCCGCGGCCTGCGCCAGCGGGCCGTCCTGCCCCCAACCCGTCATCCGCCCGTAGACCAGTTGGGGGTTGCGCGCGAGACAGTCGTCGGGGCCGATGCCGAGCCGCTCGGCGACGCCGGGACGGAAGCCCTCGATCAGCGCGTCGGCGCGCTCGGCGAGCCGCAGTACGGTCGCCGCGCCCTCGGGTGCCTTGAGGTCGACCGCGACCGAGCGGCGGCCGCGATTCATCGGGTCGCGCGCGGGATCGCGCGCGATGCCGAGGCCCGACTCGCGCGTGCGGTCGATGCGCAGCACCTCGGCGCCCATGTCCGAGAGCAGCATCGCGCACATCGGCAACGGGCCGATTCCGGCGATCTCGA
>JACZUY010000137.1 GCA_022572945.1 Pseudomonadota bacterium | reverse complement strand
AGCGCGAGCACGCGGCGGCCAGGCTGGGCGAGCGCCAGCCCGAGCGCCATCATCACCGCCCCGCCCATGGCGCCCCACAGGGGAAAGTCGAGCGGGTTGTCGCCCGCCGCGGCGACGTCCCACGCCGGCGCACCGAGGCCGGCGACGACCAATAGCTCGCCGCGCCCGGCGAGCAGCGCCCCGGCCACCTCGCGGCGGCGCAGCGGATAACGCTCGCTGTGCCCGGCGTCCATGATCGTACCAAGCTGCGGTATCAGTCCTCGAACGCCTTCACGCCGATGACGCGCTGCGCGATCAACACCGCGGCGGCGGCCGGCCCCGCGAACGCCGCGCGCGCCGCCTCGGCGACGGCCGCGCCGACCTTTGCCGCCTCGTCGGCCCTGTGCACCGCGACCCCGGCGAGCCCCAGCGCCGCGGCGGTGATCCGGCCCATGGGCAGCTGCCACGGATTGATCTCGCCTTCCTCGCCGCGCATGGTGGCGACAATCAGCAGCGGAAACCGGCAGGTGCGCGTGAGCGACAGCATGTTGACGCAGTTGCCGACGCCGCTGCTTTGCATCAGCAGCGCGCCGCGCTCGCCGCCGAGCCACGCCCCGGCGAGAAGCGCCACGCCCTCCTCCTCGCTGGTCAGCGTCACCGCCCTCACCGACGGATCGGCATGGCACATCTCGATCAGCCGCGCGTGCCCCGAATCGGGCACGTAGGCGACCTGGCGCACCCCGGCGGCGAGCAGTTCGCGGAATATGTCGTCGGGCCAGGTCGGCGCGGCCGCGGTCATTGTCGTCCTCCCGGCGCCTCGCATCCGCCGGCGATACGAAGGGCGTGCGCGCCCGCCCGATGAGAGATCGGTTCGCCGCCGCGCCCGAGGCGAGCGCCAACACCGCGTCGAGCGCGGCAAGACAAGGACGTCGCATCGCGCTCACGCCGCCGGTACGCGACCGCCGCCGGACAGGGTGCCGGCGACGTCGGCATGGCTCAGCCGGCCGCCGCCGAGCCGCGCTTGTATCCCCGGCCCGTCATGCAGCGCTTGAACCCCTGCTGCTGGTCGAGGAATTGCAGCGACTGCGCGCCGGGCACGGTCTGTGTCGTCGGCGTGCCCCTGGCCGACACGCCGACGTAAGTGCTTTCGCTGCGCGACTGCAGCGAGAGGCTGGCGGTCTGCCCCGCGAGCTGACACTCGGCGAAGTCGCGTTCGATGTCTTCGGCGGATGCGCCCGCTTTCATCCAGTTGCCGGCCCCGCCGCCGGACGCGCACGCCGCCAGCGCCAGCGCCCCGGCGAGGGCGAATAGCCGGCGACGCTTCGGCCGCGCCGGCGAATCGTTCCGATGCAAACTCATCGACAGGCTCCTTATATGAAGTGGAAACCAATCGTCGAACGGCATCCTGCCGCAGTTTGCCGCCCCCGTCGAGCGCGCGGCGGCGGTTGCGACTGGATGTGGCGCGCCCGCTGCCCTACGCTGGCGGTCGACACCGACGGAGACGGACGAGCATGGACAGGTTCAGTGTCGGTCATTCCGGCGGCGCCGACTGGCACGCGGCGGTCGAAGCCTGCGCCGCGCGGCTCGATCCGGCGCCGGCGGGCGCCAACCTCGGCTTCGTCTACGCCACCGACCATTTCGCCGACGACTTCGGCAAGATCGTCGCCACCCTCGTCGAGCGCACCGGGATCAAGGACTGGGTCGGCACCACCGGCGTCGGCATCTGCGCGACCGGGCGCGAGTACTTCGGCGAACCCGCGGTGGCGGCGATGGCGGGGCGCTTTCCCGAAGGTTCGTTCGCGCTCTTCGACACCGTCGAGGACGACCCCGCGGACTTCGTCGCCAGCCGCCGCGCGTGGCTCGCGCGCAGCGAGTCGCATTTCGGCGTCGTCCACGGCGATCCCCGCCACCCGAGGACCGCGGCGCTGATCCCCGGGCTCGCGGAGGCCACCGATTGTTTCCTCGTCGGCGGGCTGGTGTCGTCGCGCGGCGCCTATCCGCAGGTCGCGGGCACGCTGTGCCAAGCCGCGCTCTCCGGCGTGATGTTCGACGGCGACGTTCGGGTCGCGACCGCGCTGACCCAAGGCTGCGCGCCGATCGGGCCGGTGCGCGAGATCACCGCGTGCCGCGACAACGTCGTCTTCGAGATCGCGGGCCGGCGCGCGCTCGACGTGTTCAAGGAGGACGTCGGCGAGGCGCTCGCGGGCGACCTCGCGAGCGTCGCCGGCGAAATCTATGCGGCCTTCCCGGTGCGCGGCTCCGACCGCGCCGATTATACCGTGCGCAACCTCGTCGCCATCGACACCGAGAGCGGGCTGATCGCCATCGCCGAGCCGCTCGACGAGGGCCGGCAGATCATGTTTTGCCGCCGCGACCGCGAGACCGCGCGCGCCGATCTCGACCGCATGCTCGCCGACCTCACGCGCCGCGCCGGGGGCGAGGCGAAGGGCGCGGTGTACTTCAGCTGCCTCGCGCGCGGGCCGCAGATGTTCGGCGGCGACTCGGCCGAGCTCGAGCAGATTCGCGGCGCCATCGGCGACGTGCCGCTGGTCGGCTTCTTCTGCAACGGCGAGATTTCGCACGACCGGCTCTACGCCTACACCGGCGTCCTGTCGCTGTTCCTGTGAGCGCGGCGCGCCGAGGAACGGGCCCCACCAAGAACGAGAAAGGAGACGGCTTTCCCATGACCCAGGACACGCCAACCGCCAAGGCGCGGGCCGTCGGCATCAACCATGTCGCGCTCGAGGTCGGCGACATCGACGAGGCGCTCGAATTCTACGGCAAGATCCTCGCGTTCAGCTTGCGCGGCCGCGGCGAGACCTCGGCGTTCATCGGCATGGGCGATCAGTTCATCGCGCTGTTCAAGGGCGGCTCGGGCGCCAAGGATACCGGCCGCCATTTCGGCCTGGTCGTCGACGACCCCGCCAAGGTGCGGCGCGCGCTCGAGGACATCGGCGTCGAGATCATGCCCGGCCCGGGGCTCGACTTCCTCGACCCGTGGGGCAACTTCGTGCAGATCGTCAACTACGAAAAGATCCAGTTCATGAAGACGCCCGCGGTGCTGCGCGCCATGGGCCTCGACGACCTCGAGAAGACCGCGGAGGCGCGCCGCGAGATCGCCGAAAAGGGCTTCGCGGCGGACTAATACCATCGGTCATCAACAATGACCGACTGAACGCGACTCACCTTTGACCCTAGCAAAGGTGAACGAATAATGCTCTAGACTCCCGCCATGTGCGCCAAGCCGGTGATCGGCCTGACCCTCGATTGCGAGTCGCCCGGGGGCTACTCGAAGCTGCCGTGGTACGCGCTGCGCGAGAACTACTTCGCGGTCTTGCGCCGCGCCGGCGCGCTGCCGGTGGCGCTGCCGCACGAGGCCGACGACGCGGACGACTACCTCGCGCGCATCGACGGTCTGGTGATCACCGGCGGCGCCTTCGACGTCGACCCGGCGCTGTTCGGCGACGCGGAACGGCACGCCACCGTCACCACCAAGGACCGGCGCACCGGGTTCGAGCTGGCGGCGGCGCGCGCCGCGCACGCGCGCGACATGCCGCTGCTCGGCATCTGCGGCGGCCAGCAGCTTTTGAACGTCGCGCTCGGCGGCACGCTCATCCAGCACATCCCCGACGCGGTCCCCGGCGCGCTCGCCCACGAGCAGCCCAATCCGCGCGACCAGCCCGGCCACAGCGTGCGGATCACGCCGGGGACGCTGCTGCACCGCATCGTCGGCGCCGACGAGTTGGCGGTCAACAGCGCGCACCACCAGGCGGTGCGCGAGGTGGCGCCGGGGCTGGTGGTCGACGCGCGCGCCCCCGACGGGGTGATCGAGGGCATCGAGGACCCCGGCCGGCGGTTCTGCCTCGGCGTCGAGTGGCACCCCGAATACCTGGTCAGCGACGGCGACGCGCTGATCTTCGACGCCTTCGTCGCCGCCGCCGCCGGCTGATACATAGCGTAATTCCGGTGGTCACTCTCCCGGGCCTATGATGCGGGGTCGCTGGAAGGCGCCCCAATAGGCAAACCAAGGAGAGTGACCATGGGAGAGTATGTAGGATTGGACGTATCGAAGGAAGAGACGGCGTTTTGCGTGAAGGACGCGACGGGTACGATTTTGGCGCGCGGCAAGGTAGCCACCGATCCGGACGCCCTGTTCGAGGCGCTGCGCGAGCATTGTCTCTGTCCCGAACGGATTGTGCTGGAGACGGGGACGATGTCAGGTTGGCTGGCGCGCGAACTTGGTAAGCGTGGGATGCCGATGGATGTGATCGACGCCCGCCAAGCGCACGCGGTGATGAAGTTGCAGCACAACAAGACGGACGCGGGCGACGCCGAGCTTCTGGCCGAGATCGCGCGCACCGGGTTCTGCCGCCCGGTGGTGATGAAGAGCGAGGCGGCGCAGGTGGAGCGGATACTTCTCAAGGCGCGCTGCCATCTGGTGCGCCAACGCCGCGCTACCGGGAACACGATCCGCGGCCTTCTGGGATCGTTGGGCATCCGCTTTCCCAAGGGGTCGGGCAAGCTGGTCGCACGGGTCCGCGCCGTGTTGGCGGAGCGTCCCGACTTAACGGTGATGATCGAACCGCTGTTGTGTTCCATCGAGGCTGTGGGCCGGCAATTCGAGCGCTTGGACGACGAGGTCGTGAGGCGGGCGGAAGTCGATCCGGCGTGCCGGCTGCTGATGACGGCGCCAGGGGTGGGGCCGGTCACGGCGCTGGCCTTCGCCGCGACCATCGACGATCCGGAACGGTTCACCAAGTCGCGCACGGTGGGGGCCTATCTGGGGCTGACGACGCGACGATACCAGTCGGGGGAAATGGACTACTCGGGGCGCATCTCGAAACATGGCGACGGCATGCTGCGTAGCCTTTTGTACGAGGCGGCGAACAGCCTGCTCAACGTCGTGCGCCGCGCCCATCCGCTCAAGAGCTGGGCGCGCAAGCTAAAGAAACGCATCGGCCACAAGAAGGCCTGCGTGGCGCTGGCGCGCAAGCTGGCAGTGATCCTGCACCGCATGCTGATCACTGGCGAAGCCTTCCGTTGGCCGCAAAAGCAGGCGGCCGCAACGGCGTAAACCAACAGGAGGAGACTTAGCGGTTCCGCGAAAAGCGGACAACCCGTCCCCGCCGGGACGGTGGCCGAGGCGATCCCGTTCCTTTGGTTGCAAGGCGGACAACCGTTCGCGATTGCGCCTAATACCCTGGGATGCCAAAGCCAAAGGGCACTATGATGAAGCGATCCGGCAAACACACCGGAAACGACTTCGGAGACAACCGTGTTCCCGGCGGTGACGAAAGGCTCGGCAGAGCTTGACCAGAGAACCGGAATTAGACAACCAGCGGCCATCAAGAATGACCGATGGGCGTTCAATCGGCACGCAGCCTTACGCCGCAGTAGCGGCGGCGCCCAATTATTGCGATCAAAGCTGGCGCGCTTGCCAGCGGTCATTATGAGCGGGTCATAATGACCGCTGGTACGAGCCATGCCCGAACCCCCGGCAGCGACCGGCGGTGAGCGCATCGCCAAGCGGCTCGCGCGCGCCGGGCTGTGCTCGCGCCGCGAGGCCGAGCGCTGGATCGCGCAAGGCCGCGTCGCGGTCGAGGGCGAGGTGCTGACCACCCCGGCGGTCGTCGTCCAGCCGGGCGACCGGATAACCGTCGATGGCAAGCCCCTGCCCGCGCCCGAGGCGACGCGGCTGTGGCGCTACCACAAGCCGCGCGGGCTGATCTGCGCCGAGCGCGACCCCCAAGGGCGCGCGTCGGTGTTCGACCAATTGCCGCCGACGTTGCCGCGCGTGGTCTCGGTCGGCCGCCTCGACCTCGCTTCGGAGGGCCTGTTGTTGCTCACCAACGACGGCGCGCTGGCGCGGACGCTCGAGCTGCCCGCGACCGGCTGGCTGCGCCGCTACCGGGTGCGCGTGTTCGGCCGGCCCGACCCCGAAGGCCTCGCGGCGCTCGCACGCGGCGTGACCGTCGACGGCGTTTCCTACGGCCCGATCGAGGCGGCGCTCGACCGCCGCCAGGGCGGCAACGCCTGGCTCACGCTGAGCCTTCGCGAAGGCAGGAACCGCGAGGTGCGCAACGTCATGACGTATCTCGGGCTCAGCGTGAACCGGCTGATCCGCGTCGCGTTCGGCCCGTTCCAGCTCGGCAAGCTCGCGCCCGGCGCGGTGCGCGAGGTGCCCCGGCGGGTCATCGCCGACCAGCTCGGGTCGCAAAGCGGAGGCCGCGCGGGTGCGCATCGTCGCCGGTAGGCACCGCGGCCGGCGGCTCGCGGCGCCGCCGGGCCGGGGCGTGCGGCCGACCTCTGACC
>JACZUY010000136.1 GCA_022572945.1 Pseudomonadota bacterium | reverse complement strand
GCGTCGGATCTGCGTCGACTACAACGGCCGGCTGAGCTCGCCCGAGCTCGAGGCGGCGCTCGTCGACGGGCTCGCCGGGGGCGGCGCGCGGGTGCTGCGGCTGGGGCTGGGCCCCACGCCGATGCTCTATTACGGCGTCCATCATCTCGACGCCGACGGCGGCGTCATGGTCACCGGCTCGCACAACCCGCCGGACCAGAACGGCTTCAAGTTCATGCTCGGGACGGCGTCGTTCTACGGCGACGACATCGCCGAGCTTGGGCGCGTCGCCGCCGCCGGCGACTACGCCACGGGCGAGGGCGCGATCGCCGCGCGGCCGGTGTTCGACGACTACGTCGCGCGGATCGCCGCCGATTACGCCGGCGAGCGGTCGCTCAAGGTGGCGTGGGACGCGGGCAACGGCGCCGCGGGCGAGGCGTTGGTGGCGCTCACCGCGCGGCTTCCGGGCGAGCATGTCCTGCTCAACGAGGTCATCGACGGGACGTTTCCGGCGCACCACCCTGATCCGACCGTGCCCGCGAACCTGGTTCAGCTCATCGACGCGGTCGCCGCGGGGAAATGCGATCTTGGCATCGCCTTCGACGGCGACGGCGACCGCATCGGCGTGGTCGACGAGCGCGGCCGCATCCTGTGGGGCGACCAGCTGCTCGCGATCCTCGCCGCCGACGTGCTGCGCCGCCGCCCGGGCGAGACCATCATCGCCGACGTCAAGGCGAGCCAGGTGCTGTTCGACGAGATCGAACGGCTCGGCGGACGGCCGCTGATGTGGCGCACGGGACATTCGCTGATCAAGGCGAAGATGGCCGAGACCGGATGCCCGCTCGCCGGCGAGATGAGCGGCCACATCTTCTTCGCCGACGGCTACTACGGCTTCGACGACGCGCTCTACGCCGCGGTGCGGCTGCTCTCGACCATCGCCGGCGGAGACGACAGCCTGGGCGCGCTGCGCGACCGCCTGCCCGCGGTCGTCAACACGCCCGAGCTGCGCTTTCCCTGCGACGAGGCGCGCAAGTTCGCCGTGGTCGACGGGATGCGCGCGCGGCTGGGCGCCGAGGGCGCTTCGTTTTCCGCCATCGACGGCGTGCGGGTGAGCACCGACGACGGCTGGTGGCTGCTGCGCGCCTCGAACACCCAGGCGGTGCTCGTCGCCCGCTGCGAGGCCCCCGACCAGGCCGGCCTCGACCGGCTCATGGCCGACCTCGCCGCCCACCTGAAGGCGCTCGGCGTTTCCTTACCTGATTTCTGAATTTAATAATACAACATATTGTAATAACATTACTTTATTCGTATCCGATCCCGATCAGCGCCCGGTATCGTCTCGCGCCGACTGCCGCGTCCGCCACGCTTGCCAATCGACGGGCTCGCTCGCGCTGACGGCCAGATCGTCGTTCGGATCGATGCGGTCCATGAAGATGATGAGGTTCCGGCATTCCCACCGCGCGCTCGGCACGAGAAGGCCGTCGAAGCCGAGGAAATGGGCGGCGTCTGCGATTGCCTGCGTTCGCGTGTAATCCAGTTCCGAGTAGCGCGCGGTATCGACTTTCAACGCGGCGAGCGCGCTCATGTCGGCGAGCCGCAAGGTCTTACGGGTTTGGACGCGTATCGTGTGCGACAGATAGACGGTTCGCGACGGGAAGACCGGCGCGCGCATGAGGTGAAAGAAGATTTCGGCGCGCGCGCCGTCGGGGTCGAGCGTGGTGTAAAGGACGTCGAAACCGCCCGGCGGGTCCCATCGCGCGCCCGCCGGGTAGCCTTGCAACGGATCCCGGCCTTCGCGCACGACCCGCCAAGCCTCGCCGTCGAACGGCGCCGGGTCGAGCGCGTCGAGAGCGTCGAGAAGATCGACGTCGCGCGCTTTCCGGCCGGCCGCCATGGATTATAGATACGCCCCCGCATCCAACCGTTCGATCGCGGCGAGGACCTCTTCGGTGCGGTTCTGGTGAATCAGGTCGATCGCCCGTTCGCCGCCGAGCAACGCGTTCCGGGAGTGAAGCCAGATGCGCGTTTCGTCGGGGGAATAGATGTCGGCAAGACGGTCGACGACGTAGCGCAGGTCGGCGATGAGGAGCTGCGTGCGGGGCTGCGGTGTCGCCTTGCCGGTGCGCCAGCGCGAGACGGTCGCCGCCGACACGTCCGCGATATTGGCGATGTCGGTTCCCTTGAGCCTCCCCCGATCCTCGAGATCGTTGATAATGTTCGCGATTGCGCTCGGCATGGCGAGAGTTTCCTCGAAAATGTGACGTTTAGATTTCAACATAGACCATATATGAAAGCAATATGTTAATCCATTGAGCGCTGTAGAGGCGGCTTCGACCCGCACGGCGCTTCGCCATTCGCGCGCGAGACGGGTCGCTTGTAGAGATGTTAACGCCGCGCGCCGTTCAGGCGCCGGGAGACCGCGGCAAAGCGTAAGTTTTGAAAGCGTCATATGGAGCCTTCCGGGTCGCCGGAGCGCAATTTAGTTCCTGAGCGGAAAATTTGTTTCATGAAAGTGGTTGAGTCGGCGATTGTCTCCGGGTAGGCTCGGGCCGCGAATCGGAAAGGCAAGGAGGCACGGTCATGTGCGGCATTGCCGGCATCATGTTCAAGCGTCCCGGGAGCGATCTCTCGACCGGCCAGGCGCTCGTCGACATGCTCGACGGCTGCCAGCACCGCGGCCCCGATTCGACCGGCTTCGCGCTCTACGGCGAGGAGCATCCGGGCGAGCTCAAGCTTCGCTTCTTCGTCGGCGAGGGCGACGACGCCGGCTCGGTCGCGCGCATCAAGGCGGCGCTTGACGCCCACGGCGCCGAGATCGTCGACGACGAGCTGGCGGGCAACAACTACCGCGCGGTGGTGCGCGTCAAGGGCGACCTGCGGCAGTTCGCCTACGCCATCGAGCGCGCCGCCAAGGTGATCTCGATCGGCGAGAGCCTCGAGATCCTCAAGGACGTCGGCAGCGCCCACGACGTCGACGACCGCTACCACGTCGCCGGTCACGCGGGCAGCCACGGGCTCGGCCACGTGCGGCTGGCGACCGAGTCCGACGTCAAACCCGAGGCCGCGCACCCGTTCTGGGCCACCGGCTTCGCCGACGTGGCGATCGTCCACAACGGCCAGATCACCAACTACTGGAAAATGCGCCGCCGGCTCGAGCGCCGCGGCTTCCAGTTCAACACCGACAACGATTCGGAGCTGATCGCGGTCTACCTCGCCGACAAGCTCACTCAGGGCGTGGCGCTCAAGCACGCGCTCGAGACCTCGATCGACGACCTCGACGGCACGTTTTCGTTCCTGGTCTCGACCAAGGACGAGATCGGCTACGCCAAGGACCGCATCGCCGCCAAGCCGATGATCATGTACGAGAACGACGACCTGATCGCGATCGCCTCGGAGGAAGTGTCGCTCAACCGCCTGTTTCCGGGCCAGGCGCTCGACACCCGGGAGCCGCCGCCGGGCAGCTACGACACATGGTCACGATCGACCTAGCCGAAACCCCCGTCCGCCGGGCGAACGAGATCATCCGCGAGTGCGGGAGAGAAGGCGAGGACGTCGAGGTCGTCAATCCCGACGCGCGCCACCACATCGGCGTCGGGCTGATCCACGACATCACCGTCCGCGTCCGCGGCTCGGCGGGCTACTTCTGCGCCGGGCTCACCGACGGCCCGCGCTTCGAGGTCGACAACAACGTCGGCTGGGGTCTCGCCGACAACGTGTACCGCGGCTCGGTGGTGGTGGGCGGCAACGCGGGCGCCATCGCCGGCGTCGCCATCCGCGGCGCCGAGGTGGTGGTGCGCGGCAACATCGGCTCGCGCGCCGGCCAGGTGATGAAGGCGGGAACGCTGTGCTGCGCCGGCAACGCCAACTTCATGGCCGGCTACATGATGTACGGCGGGCGCATCGTCATCCTCGGCGATTCGGGCGAGCGCGTCGGCGAGGACATGACCGGCGGCGAGATCTACGTCGGCTCGCGCATTGTCTCGCTCGGCTCCGACGCCATGCTCACCGACATCTCGAGCGACGAGACCGACAGCCTGCGCGAATTCCTCGACCGCTACGAGATTCGCTTCAAGGGACGCTTCCAGAAAATCGTCAACGCCGGCAAGAAGCTGCGCTACGGCACCACCGAGCAACAGGTGCGCTCGATCCCGTTCTTCACCTTCTCGGGCGCGTCCGACTACTGGAGCGCCAAGGTCCAGGAGGACGTCTACGTCAAGTCGCGGATCGGCCGCTATCGGGTGCGCGGCTATGGCGGCGCGCGCGCCCTGCCGCACCTCGCCGACCTCGCCTTCCGCAACGACGTGCGAGACGCGGGCGCGGTCGCCGATCCGGTCTCGCTGGTCCACATGCACACGCTGATCGGCGGCAAGAACGGCGCCAAGCCGCTGGACTTGAGCATGCCGCTGATGATCGCGCCGATGAGCTACGGCGCGCTCAGCCGCTCGACCAAGCAGGCCATCGGCATGGCCTCGAGCCTCGCCGGAATCGCCGAGAACACCGGCGAGGGCGGCATGAGCGACGCCCAGCGGGGCGCCGCCAAGCAGCTCATCTTCCAGTGCCTCGGCGGCCGGCTGGGGTGGAACATCCACGACATGAACCGCGCCGACGGGCTCGAAATCTACATCAGCCAGGGCGCCAAGCCGGGCTTCGGCGGCCAGCTCATGGCCAAGAAAGTGACCAAGGAGCTGGCGGCGATTCGCGGCATTCCCGCGGGCATCGACCTGCGCTCGCCGTCGCGCCATCCCGACATCCTCGGCGCCGATGACCTGGTTATCAAGGTCGAGGAGTTGCGCGAGGCGACGGGCTACCGGCTGCCGGTGAGCGTCAAGCTCGGCGCGGGGCGCATCCGCGACGACATCAAGATCGCGGTCAAGGACGGCTTCGACTTCGTCGAGCTCGACGGCATGCAGGGCTCGACCGGCGCGGCCGGCGCCGAGGTGCTCGAGTACGTCGGCATTCCCACCATCTCGGCGATCATCGAGGCGCCGTAGGGGTCGTCGGCTCCAAGGATGGCTGTTCGTTTTGCACCTGGGAGGGTGCCGGAGTCAATGAGATCGTTCATCCATCTGGCGAAGCCGATACCATACCAAGCCTCGGTTGGATCGACCTGGAAGATCCCCCAATAGCGGTCGGGGTCCGAGCGGTACCGATCAATCCAGGCTGTTTGTGTATTGAGGTTGAAATACAGCAGTCCAGCATCGGCGACGATATCGAACTCGGGACCGGTGGCCAGGTGGAAGCCGGACACGATCAGATCTGGATTCTCTATGTCTACAGCACGCCTGAAGGCGTTGACAATGTCCTCCGTGAACGAGTCGCCGTCATCGATCTCGATGTACTCGATCGGCCGACCAAGGAGGCCGGCGCGCTCGTTGATCTCGTCGATTGCCATTATCGTGCCGTTGCGCATTTCCTCTCCGTCTGCGGCCACCACTCCCGTCAGCGGGAATACGCCGACCACCCTGATGGGTTCACCCGAAGGACCACTACCCTCAACGACTTCCTCACCAGTGTTGCTGCCTAGGAGGTAGCCGCCAACACCACCCAGGGCGAGACCACCTACCCCGATCATGGAGCCCTTCAGTAGTTCCCGTCGAGTCAGGCCCTTGTCAGCCTTGTCTGTTCCTTCCATTGCATGCTCCTTTTCGTCGTTCCCGAAACTTCAACCCAACGAAGACCGATGCCTATCGTCAGTCCAACCTGACCCTCACCGGTACCCCACCCTGCGCCGCTGAATCATCGATAGCGAAGCAAATCGCCATCGACTTGTAAGAATCGTGGATGGACGCGTGCGACTCAACGTCATTGTTGATGCACTCGATAAAGTGTGCGATTTCAGCCACAAAGGGGTGGTGGCTCACGTCGCCACTGTCCGGTTCGATCGTGGGGAACTGCCAGTAGTCCTGTGCACCGGGATAGTGCTTCGGAGAGTACACCCGGTTGTTTTGGATCGTCCCGTCTGTGCCGAAAAACCGGGTGTTGAAGATATACGGGGTTTCCCCGTCGAAGAAGGTGGATAGCTTCCCGACGGCTCCGTTCTCGAATTTCAACGAGGCCACAACCACCGCGTCATAGGTGAAGTCAAGGTTCTTCTTGGCAGCAGTTGAGAACGCTGAAACCTCGACGACCTCACCCCCCAGCCATCGGATCGCGTCCACAGCGTGGCAACCGCCTGCGAGGAAAGCGCTGCCGCCTACCTCTTTGCCTACGATCCAGTCGTAGCAGGGGTACGACTGCTGCATGGGGTGCCAGTAGTCGGCTTCGGCGTAGAGCAGCTCACCGACGACTCCGTCATCGACAAGTCGGCGGATTGTTTCGAGTTGGGGGTTCCATCGAAGAACGAACGAAGTGACGGACTTCACTCCGCTCTTCGTTATCGCTTTTCGGATCTGATTGACTCCCTC
>JACZUY010000135.1 GCA_022572945.1 Pseudomonadota bacterium | reverse complement strand
ATTGCCGCCGGAGAATACGCCGAGATCGCGCGCCAGCTCCAAGCGGCCGCGCGGGACATTGCCGCCCTGGCCGAGGCTGCGCGGGTGATCGCCGCTGACCGGCTCGATGATGCCGGGCTCGATCATATTGAGAATTCTTCCTGAAAGACTGGACTTGCCGGGCACGGCAAGCATGGATAGACGCAGGTAAAGGCGGGCTACCGGCCCGCCGCCCCGGCCGGCAACGCTGGCGGGGCAGTGGGCAGTGGGAGCGCCGCGACGGTCGCGGCGTATCACACACGGAGGTCAATATGTCCGCTAAGCCCACTAAAATTGAAACCATTTTCAAGCTTCTCCGCCGCTCCAACGGGGCGAGCATCGCGCAATTGCAGAAGGCAACCGGCTGGAAACCCCATAGCGTCCGCGCGGCGCTCACGGGGCTGCGCAAGAAGGGGCACGAGGTTACACGTGGGAAGGACGCGAAGGGCGTCACCGTCTACGCGGTTGCGAAGGATTCGTGACGGTGGCGGACATCGCGGACGAGATCGCGATCCTGGAGCAATCGAGTACGGTCGCCTTGAAGGCCGAATGGCGGGGGCGGCTCACGACCGAGCCGCCCTCCCATGCCAGCGACGAGTACATGCGCTCGGTGCTGGCTTACCGAATTCAGGAAGGATCGGGTCCCAAACTCTCCAAGGCGAGGCGCCGGAAGCTGGAAGGTCTGGCCGGCGAGTTCGAGACCAACCCCGGCTACCAGCCCACATCCGTCACTCATATGAAGCCGGGTGTCAGGCTGCTCAGAGAGTGGAACGGCGAGACGCACGAGGTCACGGTCCTGCGATCGGGCTTCGAGTATCGGAGTACCCGCTACCGGAGCCTTTCGATGATCGCCCGCGTGATTACCGGCGCGCGTTGGTCGGGACCCAGGTTCTTCGGGCTCAAGCGCACGGGCAAGGAGCCGACCGATGCCGGATCGTGATCGCCCGATCATCAACTGCGCCATCTACACCCGGAAGTCCACCGAGGAGGGTCTCGAGCAGGCGTTCAATTCCCTCGACGCACAGCGGGAGGCGTGCGAGGCCTACATCCAGAGCCAGAAACATGAGGGCTGGATGTCGATCAAGACCCGCTACGACGACGGTGGGTTCTCGGGCGGTCGCATGGACCGTCCCGGACTGCAGCGGCTCTTGGAGGATATTGCGTCGGGTCGGGTTCAGGTGGTGGTCGTCTACAAGGTGGACCGGTTGACCCGGGCGCTCTCCGACTTCGCCAAGATCGTCGAGATCTTCGATGACCGTGGCGTCTCCTTCGTCTCCGTCACCCAGCAGTTCAACACGACGACCTCCATGGGCCGTCTCACGCTCAACGTGTTGCTCTCCTTCGCCCAGTTCGAGCGCGAGGTCACCGGAGAGCGCATCCGCGACAAGATCGCCGCATCCAAGAAGAAGGGCATGTGGATGGGCGGCGTGCCTCCGCTCGGCTACGACGTCGTGGACAAAAAACTCGTCGTCAACCAGAGGGAAGCGGAGACGGTGCGGCACATCTTCCGGCGATATCTGGAGCTCGGGAGTGTGCGCGAACTTCGCCGTGAACTCGATGATGCCGGCTACCGATCCAAGGTTCGCAAGAGCGCTGCTGGCACCACCACGGGCGGCAAGCAGTTCGCCCGAGGTGCTCTCTACGCCCTCCTGCAGAATCGCCTCTACATCGGCGAGGTGGTTCACAAGGACTCATCATACCCGGGTGAGCATGACGCCATCGTGGACGATGCTCTCTGGCAGGCGGTGCAAGCCAGACTCGCAACAAACAGAGTAGACCGGCAAGTCGGCAGGAACGCGAAGGAGGTCAGCCTGCTGGCTGGCCTCATCTTCGATGGGCGTGGCGATCGCCTGACACCCAGCCATGCAAACAAGGCTGGGCGGCGATACCTGTACTATGTCAGCGAAGGCCTGATCCAAGGGCGAGGCGATGGGGAAGGGACCAACCTCCGCCTTCCGGCTTCCGAGGTCGAGGCCGTCGTTATCGGTGAGATTCAGTCGCTGCTTCGAACTCCGCCCCGCCTGCTCGATGCCGTGGTCATTTCGGGCGACGATGTTGCTTCACAGCGCCGACTCGTCGAACGGGGGCGGGACCGCGCCGAGACTCTCGAGCAGGCAGACCGGTCGATGCTGACTGCCATCGTCAAATCCATTGTATCCCGCGTCGAGGTCCACCCCGACAGGATCGATGTGGACTGCTCACGAGATGCGCTGCGGGAATGGATCACCGGCGTCACGCCCGTCGTCGGGAGCGGGCAGCTGGTGCCGCACAATAACCTCCTCCGGCTTTCCGTGACGGTTCATTTGAAGCGGCGCGGCGTCGAGGCGAAGCTGATCGTCGACGGGGAAGGTGAGTGTACCATCACGTCGCCCGATCCGGCCCTCATCAAAGCCGTCGCGAAGGCGCACACCTGGAACCGAAAGTTGATCGCCGGCAAAGCACGGTCCGTCCGCGCCCTCGCCAGGGATGTCGGCGTAACCAACCGCTACGTTCGAAAGCTCCTCCCGCTGGCCTTCCTTGCGCCCGACATTATTCAAGCGATCCTTGACGGCCGCCAGCCCCGTGACCTCTCACTCGAGACCCTTGCATACACCTCGATCCCGAGGCGCTGGGAAGATCAGAGAAGGCTGTTCGGCTTCTTCCCGGCGGTGTAATTCTGTCGCATGCTGACTGAGCTTTCTCCGGCTTCCGTTCTCTCCACCAACGACCACCGCCCTGGCCCTGCCGCGGAACTCCGCGGCTTTCGCTGAAATTGCGTAGTGAGGACCGGCGAAATGGCCAAGAGAGAAAATCGGACGCTATCTGGCACGAACGGCCCCCGTGAGCACCGGTTCCGGGCAAGAGAGACCGCATATGAGGGGACAACCCTTTGAATCTCGGGCTCTTACCGGTGCACCCGTGCGGACCGGCGGTTGAGAGACGACGGGCTGGCGGAGGGGGTGGGATTCGAACCCACGGTACGCGCGAGCGTACAACGGTTTTCGAGACCGCCCCGTTCGACCACTCCGGCACCCCTCCGATTCTGGTCCGATCCTGGGCGGCGGGCGCCAACCGCCCGCTATGGAAAGCGGCGCGGAGAGTAGCCAATCGCACCGCCCGCGGCAAGCGCCCGCGCGCCGCGACGGGCGGGCCTTGAAGCCGTTGACAACGGCCGGCTCGCGGATATAGTGCCGCCTCTCATGTCGAGCGCCACTCGGACCCGCGGCTCGCGGGTGCGCTCCAACCAGATTTCAACGAACAGGTTTGATCGATGTTCGCAGTCATTCGGACCGGCGGCAAGCAGTACAGGGTCGCCGCGAACGACGTCATCTCGGTCGAGAAGCTGCCCGGCGAGGCGGGCGCGACGGTCGAGCTCGACGAGGTGCTGATGCTCGGCGACGGCGCCGGCACCACCATCGGCGCGCCGCTCGTCGAGGGCGCGCGCGTGCGCGCCACGGTGCTCGAGCAAATGCGCGCACCCAAGATCCTGGTGTTCAAGAAGAAGCGCCGCAAGAACTACCGCCGTACCCGGGGCCACCGCCAGGACCTCACGGTCCTGAGGATCACCGAGGTGCTCGCCACGCCCGCCAAACCGGCGAAGGCGGAGCCCAAGCCGGCGGCAGCGAAGGCGGAGCCCAAGCCGAAGAAGGCGGCGCCGAAGCCGAAGCAGGCCGCGAAAGCGCCCGCCGAGGCGAAGCAAGCGAGCAAGCCCGCCGTGGCGAAAGCCGCCGCGAAGCCCGCGAAAGCGCCGAAGAAACCCGCCACCACCGCCGCGGCCGCCAAGCCCGCCAAGCCCGCCAAGCGCGAGGCGAAGCCGAAGGCCTCGAAAAAACCCGCGGGATCGGCTAAGAAGGGCCCCGAGGAGACGACGTAATGGCACACAAGAAATCGGGCGGCAGCACGCGCAACGGGCGCGATTCGATCGGCCGCCGGCTCGGCGTCAAGAAATACGGCGGCGAGCTGGTGATCGCCGGAAACATCCTGGTGCGCCAGCGCGGCACCAAAATTCATCCCGGCGCCGGCGTCGGGTTGGGGCGCGACCACACGCTGTTCGCGCTCACCGACGGCACCGTGAAGTTCTCGCGCCGCACCGGCGGACTCGCGGTCGTTTCGGTGGTGCCGGCGGGCTGAGACACCCGACACTTATCGAGTTGTCGGGGGAATGGCCATCCATTCCCCCTTTTTGTTTGATCTAGAGCGTAATCCGAGCGATTCCACTGGTTCGGATTACGCCAGCCCGCGACTGCGGGCCGCCGCTTATGCGGCGGAAGCCCGCGTGGCGATTGAACGCGGTTCACCTTTATTGTGTAAAGGTGAACGAATAATGCTCTAGAGCGTGATCCGAGCGATTCCACTGGTTCGGATTACGCCAGCCCGCGGCCGCGGGCCGACGCTTATGCGGCGCAAGCCCGCGTGGCGACTGAACGCAGTTCACCTATACTGTGTAAGGGTGAACGAATAATGCTCTGGGGACGCGGCGATGAAGTTTCTCGATGAGGCCCGGGTCTACGTCCGCAGCGGCGACGGCGGCGCCGGCTGCGTCGGCTTCCGGCGCGAGAAGAACATCGAGTTCGGCGGCCCCGACGGCGGTAATGGCGGCCGCGGCGGCGACGTGGTCGCGCGCTGCGTGCCGGCGCTCAACACGTTGATCGACTTCCGCTTCCAGCAGCACTTCAAGGCCAAGAACGGCCGGCCCGGCGCCGGCGCCAACCGCACCGGCGCGAGCGCCGCCGACGTCACGCTCCGCGTGCCCGCCGGCACGCAGGTTTTCGCCGAGGACGGCGAAATCCTCCTCGGCGACCTCGTCCGCCCCGGCGAGAGCCTGACGATCGCGCGCGGCGGCCGCGGCGGCTACGGCAACACCCACTACAAGTCGTCGACCAACCGGGCGCCGCGGCGCGCCGACGCCGGCGAGCCGGGCGAGGAGCGTACCGTCGTGCTCAGGCTTCGGCTGATCGCCGACGTCGGCCTCGTCGGCCTGCCCAACGCCGGCAAGTCGACGTTCCTCGCGGCGGTGTCGCGGGCGCGGCCCAAGATCGCCGACTACCCGTTCACCACGCTCCACCCGCAGCTCGGGGTGGCGCTCGTCGACGACGAGGAGATCGTCGTCGCCGACATCCCCGGGCTGATCGAAGGCGCGCACGAGGGCGCCGGCCTGGGCGACCGCTTCCTCGGCCACGTCGAGCGCTGCAAGGCGCTTTTTCATCTGGTCGATGCCACCGGCGATGACGTCGCCGCCGACTACCGCGCCGTGTTCCACGAGATCGAGAGCTATGGCCACGGCGTCGCGGCCAAGCCGGTTCTGGTCGGCTTGAGCAAATGCGACGCACTCGGTGATGACGATATCGCCGCGCGCCGCGCCGCGCTCGCCGAGGCCGCCGGCGGTGAGGTCTTGCCGCTTTCGGCGGTGACCGGCGCGGGCGTTCCCGAGGTGCTGCGCGCGCTCCGCGCCCGAGTGGGCGCCGCCGACGGGGACGCCGCCGCGCTCGCCGGAGGCGGCCGATGACCGAGCGGCTCACCGCGGCCAAACGCGTCGTCGTCAAGATCGGCTCGGCGCTGCTGGTCGAGCAGGCGACCGGCGAGCTGCACCGCGAGTGGCTCGACGCGCTCGCCGACGACGTCGCCGAAATGCGGGCGCGCGGCCAGGAAGTGGCGATCGTCTCGTCGGGCGCGATCGCGCTCGGGCGGCGGCGGCTGGGGCTCGCGGGCGGGCGGCCGCTCAAGCTCGAGGAAAGCCAGGCGGCGGCGGCCTCGGGGCAGATCGTCCTGGCGCACGCGTATCAGGAAACGCTCGCGCGCCACCGCCTCGCCGCCGCGCAGGTGCTGCTCACCCTGGGCGACACCGAGGAGCGCCGCCGCTACCTCAACGCACGCTCGACGGTGAACCAGCTGCTGCGCCTCGGCGCCGTGCCGGTGATCAACGAGAACGACACCGTGGCGACCGCCGAGATCCGCTTCGGCGACAACGACCGGCTCGCGGCGCGGGTGGCGCAGATGGCGAGCGCCGACGCGCTGGTGCTGCTGTCCGACATCGACGGGCTCTACACCGCCGACCCGCGCACCAACGCCGACGCCGAGCCGGTCCCCGAGGTGCGCGAGATCACGCCCGAGATCGAGGCGATGGCGGGCAAGCCCAACCCCGCGGTCGGCACCGGCGGCATGGTCACCAAGCTCGCCGCCGCGAAGATCGCGACCGCCGCCGGCTGCCACGTGCTGATCGCCGACGGCGCGCGGCTCCACCCGGTGCGCGCGATCGCGGCCGGCGCCCGCTGCACCTGGTTCCTCGCTCACGCCAGCCCGCGCGCGCTGCGCAAGCAGTGGATCGCCGGCGCGCTCAACCCCGCCGGCGCGCTGACCATCGACCACGGCGCGCTCGCCGCGCTCGGCCGG
>JACZUY010000134.1 GCA_022572945.1 Pseudomonadota bacterium | reverse complement strand
CGCCGATCTGCCACGTCAGCGATTCGGCGGGGCGGTGGACGATGGTGTGGCCGTGAAGGCCGATCGCATCGACCGCGTCCGCCGCGAGCCCTTCGCGCTCGAGCAGCGACGACACGGCGGCGGCATGCGCGTGGGTGACGTCGCGCTCGACCGCCGCCACGTCGCCGCGCCCGCCGATCGTCGCGCGCAGGCGCTCGCGAAGAGCGGGCGCGTACGGCACGGTGAGCGCCGCGCCGGGCTCGACGAGCGCCAAGCCGTCGGTCGACACCAGCGCCGCGTCGATGCCGTCGAGCGAGGTGCCGCTCATCAGGCCAAGCGCCAGCAAAGCCTTCTGTCCGCCCATCGACCCCCTCGTCGCGCGCGCCGCCGGGGCGCGTCATTGTCGGACGCCCGCGAGTATGCTAAATCAGCCGCGCCCACACGGCCGCCGCCAATCTTAGCCGAAGCCGCGATCAATTGACCAACCGCCGATGACCGAGCCTGGTTCCGAGTTCCTGCGCGCGATCACGGGGCGCGGCTTCGTCCACCAGTGTACCGACATCGACGGGCTCGACGCGCTGGCGTCGGGGCCGCCGATCACCGCCTACATCGGCTTCGACTGCACCGCGCCGAGCCTGCACGTGGGCAGCCTGGTCTCGATCATGTTGCTGCGCTGGCTGCAGAAGACCGGCCACAGGCCGATCGTGCTGATGGGCGGCGGGACGACCAGGGTCGGCGACCCTTCGGGCAGGGACGAGACGCGCGGGCTGCTCACCGACGACGAGATCGCCCGGAACATGGCGGGGATCAGGGCGATGTTCGATCAGTTCCTCGCCTTCGGCGACGGACCCACCGATGCGCTGATGGTGGACAACGCGGCGTGGCTCGACGGCCTCGACTACATCGGGTTTCTGCGTGACTACGGCCGCCACTTCTCGGTCAACCGGATGCTGACCATGGATTCTGTGCGGCTGCGCCTCGAGCGCGAGCAGCCGCTGAGCTTTATCGAGTTCAACTACATGGTCTTGCAGGCGTATGACTTCGTCGAGCTCGCCCGGCGCCATGGCTGCGTCCTGCAGATGGGCGGCTCCGACCAGTGGGGCAACATCGTCAACGGCATCGATCTCGGCCGCCGCGCCGACGCCGCCGAGCTGTTCGGCCTGACCACGCCGCTGATCACCACCGCGTCGGGGGCGAAAATGGGCAAGACCGCGCAAGGCGCGGTGTGGCTCGACGCCGACATGCTGTCGCCGTTCGATTATTGGCAATACTGGCGCAACACCGACGACGCCGACGTCGGCCGATTCCTGCGCCTGTTCACCGAGCTGCCGCTCGCGGAGATCGAGCGCCTCGAGCGGCTCGAAGGCGCCGAGCTCAACGACGCCAAGAAGCTGCTCGCCAACGAGGCCACGGCGCTGTGCCACGGCGCCGGGGCCGCCCGCGAAGCCGCCGAAACCGCGCGCCGAACGTTCGAGGAAGGCGCCCACGGCGACTCGCTCCCGGTTATCGAGGTGCCGCGCGGCGAGCTCGAGAAGGGCGTCGCCGCCTTCGAGCTTCTGCGCCGCGCCGGCCTGTGCGCCACCGGCGGCGAGGCGCGCCGGCTGATCAAGGGCGGCGGCGCGCGGTTCAACGACACCCGCATCGACAGCGAGACCCAGCCGATCACCGCCGCCGACCTGACCGCCGACGGCGTCATCAAGCTCTCGGCCGGGAGAAAGCGGCACGCGCTCGTGCGGGCGGTGTGACGAACCCGATCGTACCAACCCGCGGTGATATCAGCGCGAGTCGTCGGACGGCGCTTCGTCGAACGGATCGTCGCTCAAGAGACCTTCGGCATCGAAGATGAACAGGCCGCGGAGCACCCCGGGCGCCAGCGCCGAGAGCGGGTTGACGGCGATTTCGGGGTCGTCGAGCGGACCCCTGAGGCTGTAGGTGACGGCGAACACGCCGCCGCCTTTCGGGCCGACGAGGATATCGCCGATCAGGGGAATCTTGCCGAGTATGCTGTTGATCATGTAGGCGGGCACCACCGTGCCGTTGAGCTCAGCGGTGTCCGCCGCGAGGTCGATGCGGCCCTCGAAGGTGAAGCCGAGAGCCGGCCCGTAGGTGTGCGCTTCCCTGATGTCGATGATTTCGCCGCGCTTGGTGAAGGGCACGATGAGCCGGCTGAACGGCAGGCCTTCGCCGGTCAGCAGGTCGAAGACACCGGTGAGCGACGCCAGCGACAGAATCTTCGCCAGCAACGGCGCGTCGCGCACCTTGAAGTCGTCGACCCTGAGCTCGCCTTCGATCGCGCCGTCGGCGCCGTTTGCATCGAGATTCGCGACGAGGACGAGCTTGCCCGCGGTCGCGTTATCGAAAATTCCGAGCGCGCGCAGCACCGACCCGGCGTCGTCGGACACCATCCAGAACATCCGCCCGTCCTTGGTCGGGCCGATGCGCATCGACACCGGCTCGCCGCCGTTGAGCACGCCGTTCACCTGCATCTGCTCCCAGCGGCCGCCGACCAGGCGCAGCGCCGCCTCGACGCCGCCGAGCGTTTCCCCGTCGCGGGTGATGACGCGGTCGAGGCGCGCGGTGAGGCTCAGTGTCGCCAGCGCCTCGTCGCCGTAGTCGTCCTCGAGATACGGCCGGGCGTCGAGGCTGGCGCCGTCGAGCACCACCATGTAGCCGCCGTCGCCCATCGCCACCAACGTCGCCCGAAGGTCGGTCAGGCCGAAGCTGAGCCGGCTGAGGTCGAGACGGCGGAGAGCGCCGCTTTCGGCGTCGAACTCGGCGCGGCCGCGGGCGACGAGGTCGCCCACGGCGACCTCGACCGATTCGATGACGAGCGGCTTTCCGGGTTCGGCGACCGCGTCGAACTGGGCGATGCCCTCGACGCCCGCCGGCTTGCTCCAAAGAATTTCGGGGATGCGCACCTCGGAGTCCTTGAGGTCCGCGCTGACGCGCCAGCGGCGGCGGCCATCCAGCAGGTCGATGATTTCGACGTCGATATCGGCGGGGCCGGCGACATACGCCTGCCCGGGCATGTCGAGCGCGCGGCGCTGTCCATCGGTAAAGCGCCCCGACAGCGTGAAGCGGCTGCGAAACGGAGCGGCGTCGCCGAAGTTCTCCCGCCACGCGCCATCGGCGGGAACGCCGTTGAGCACCACCGGACCCGCAACATCCAAGCCCTTGCCGTCGAGCGCGAGCGACAACGGCCCGCCGGTCAGGTCGAAACCGCCGAACGCCGCCTTGACGTTCACGTCGCGGAGCGTCGAGTCGGCGGTGACGACGACATCGTCGAACGCGAGTTCCTTCAACAGCGGAAACTTGAAGTGGAGGTTGGTCGTGGCGGCGCCGCCGACGCTCTCGGGATCGATGCCGAGCTCTTGCGGATAGCCGAGAAACGGGTGCACGAGCAGCTCGAGCGCGTCGCGCATCGAGCCGCTCACGGTCACGTCGATGGTCGCGGTCTCGGCGCCCCCGAGGTCGTCGATCACGATCGAGGCTTGGTCGACCGACAGGCCGTCAAGCAGCCCCTCCCAGGTCCGCATCTCGAACCGCTCGCCGGTCACGGTCCCGAACGCGTTGACGCCGGAAACCTTGGGCAAGGGATCGAGGTAGTTGACGGTGACGCCCTCGAGCTCGAGCGTGGTTCGGATCGCCTTGTCGGGAAGCCGGCCGCCTTCGAGGTCGCCCGGCTCGAAGCGGAGGACGATATCCGATTTGCGGATCATCCCGTCGGTGAGATTGGCGACGATCCATTCGCGGGTGTTCGCCGCCAGATCGCGCGGCCAGTAGCGCCCGAGATCGTCGATCGGCAGATCGACGACCGTCGCCCCCGCGGTGATGGAGGGCGCGCCGTCGAAGCCGACCAACTCCCCCTGCACCGTCACCTTCGGGCCGCCGAGATCGATCACGGCGGCGTCGATGCGCAGCCGTTCGTCGCGCGGCGAGAGCACGCCCCGGACCTCGGCCGCGGCGACGTCGAATTCGACGTCGAGCCACTCGCCGAGCGCCACCCTGCCGGCCCCGGCGCGGAGATCGAACGCCACCTTGTCGAGCACGAGGCCCGCGCCAAATGAGACATCGAGGCTGCCGCCGACCGGAAGGCGCGCCGCGGCCAGTGGCGCCAACACCGGCACGTCCGCCGCGAACCACTCCGGCCGCAGGTCGGCGAAATCGACCCACACGCGCAAGCCGCCGTCGCCGACGGTGTATTGCGCGCGCGCCTCGAACTCGGCGATCGCGCCGCCGATCTCGACGGCGAGCGACGCCGTGGCGCGGATGCCGGCGCCGTCGCGCGACAGGTTCACCGTGGCGCGCGGCGCGCGCCACGACATCCCCAACCGCCGGTCGACCAGCGTGAGATCGCCCTGAATGATGCTGACGCGCCTCAGGTAGCCCATGGCGCGCGCCGGATCGGGCGGCGCCAGCAGGCCGGCGAGCAGGACGTCGAACGAGACGCCGACCGCGTCGGTTTCGCCGCCCAGGCCAAGCTCGACCGTGCCGTCGGCGCCGCGCACCACGCGCACCGTGGGCTCGATGATCTCGAGACTCGTGGGCGCGATCATGCCGCGCCACAGCGCCGGCAGGCTGAGGCTGACCGAGACCTCGGGCGCGCGTCCGGCGACGGCGCCGTCGGGACCGATGACCCGCACGTCGACGATGCGGATGTCGAGCGCGCGCTCCCAGCCGGCCCAGGTGAGAATGGTGTCGCTGAACCGCACCTGGTACGGGGAATCGCTCTGCCGCAGGGCGTCCTCGACGTAAGGCGTGAGAAACGCGAGCGAGATCGGCCCCGCCGACAGCCGCCACGCGGCGACGGCGAAAATGATCGCCGCCGCGGCGACACCGGCCGCAAGGACATGGAGAACGAATCGGGCGGTCGAGCGCATTACCGGGAAGCGGGCCTTTCGCGTTCTTGACCGGACTCGGCGGTTCGCGCAGTGTGCACCGAGTCCCGGCGGCGCGGAATGACGAACTTCCCTTTTTTAGCAGATATCTCGGAACTGCCGGACGCCCACGAGCCGACGCGCGCGGCGACCGGCCTCGAACGCTGGCGGACGGCCGGGGCGGAGGCCGGCGAGCAGCGCCTCGCCGCGGCGTTGGCCGCCGACCCCGTGGGCGAGGCGTTGCTGCGCGCGCTGTTCGGCAACAGCCCGTTCCTCGCCCAGTGCGCGCTCAAGGAAGTGGGCTTCGTGCATCGGATCGCCGACGCCGGACCCGACGCGGGTTTCGAGGCCGCGGTCTCCGATCTCGCGGGCGCGTGCCGCGACGACGCCAATACGTTGATGCGGCGATTGCGGCTGGCGCGCCGCCGGGTGGCGCTGGCGGTGGGGATCGCCGACATCACCGGCGCGTGGGCGGTGGAACGGGTCACCGGGGCGCTCACCGGCTTCGCCGAGGCGGCGTTGGGCGAGGCCGTCTCGCACCTTCTGCTCGAGGCCGCCGCGGCGGGCGAGATCGACCTCGCGCACCGCATCGGGCCGGATCTCGCCAACTCCTTCAAGGATAAAGAGGGCTTCAAGGTAGTCGTGCTGCCCGACGTCCGTATCATGGTGCTCGAGGTCCCCCTCAACGCAAGCGTCGACCCGATTACCGGCGGCCCCAATCCGTGGCGCGACAAGCGCGTTCGCCAGGCGGCCAACTACGCGATCGACACCGATTCGATTATCAAGAACCTGTTGACCGGCAACGAGGAGCGAGCATACTCTCCGTTCTCCGCCGGGTACCCGCTTCCGCTCGGTTCCCTGGAGGCACAGTACAATTATGACCCTGAGCGGGCGCGGGCCCTGCTCGAAGAGGCCGGTCAGGTTGGCTTCGAGTTCGAGATTCTGCTTGCCACAGGTCTCTGGACCGCCGACACGGTCTGGATGCCCGCCATCCAGCAGATGCTCAACGACGTCGGGTTCAAGGTAACGGTGGACTACAAGCCACTCTCGGAAGCACTGTCCCTGATGCGCGAGAACCAGACACGCGGACCGTTCATCTTCAACCAGGGCGGGATCGCCAGTGCTGGCGCGCCTCTGGGCCCGGCGTTCGCTTATGCCCTGGTCGCCACAACCGGGGCACCCTACTCTCACGCGCAGGAGGGCGACGACTTCCTGCCGGAGCACGTCGCGTTCCCGTGGCGATTGGCGGGAGTGGCAAACGCAAAAATCGTGTTGGTCGGAGGATCGACAAGGATTGTCTGAGCCATGGAACGCAACGCAGCGCGGCTGGATTCCGTGCCGTGAAACAATTGCAGGGATTGAGTGAGGAGTTTGATCTACCTGGCTTCACTGTCGCCGCGAAGGTGCAGGCCGTCGCGAACGGCGTCCCAATTGCAATGGGCCGCGCGCTCGCAAAAGCAGTCAAGGAAGCCGTAACAGTTTCTAGTCCCTAACCCCTAGCGTCCCTCGAACGGAATCGACGATGAAGATGCCAGCACATTCGCCGACGGTTTG
>JACZUY010000133.1 GCA_022572945.1 Pseudomonadota bacterium | reverse complement strand
GTTCAATCGGGAAGGGGCGCCGGTGCGGGCGCAACGCTACAGCCGGCGCGGCGGACGCGCCAGAAGATTCCCGTTGTCCGGGCCGAACCAGGTGGGGATGTGGCTGGGGCGGCTGACGATGAAGGTAGCCACGCTGGCCAGCACCACGCCCAATCCCACCGGCAGCAACCAGCCATCGGCGACATAGAGCGAGACGAAGGCGAGGCTCAGCGTCATCATCCCGACCGCCAGCAGCTTGGCGCGGGGCGGGATGACCCGGTGGGCATGCCAGGCGCGGATGGCGCGGCCCAGGGTCGGGTGGGGGTAGAGCCAGCGGTGGAAGCGGATCGAGCTCTTCGAGAAGGCCCACAGGGCGATCAGCAGGAACACGGTGGTCGGCATCACCGGCAGCACCATGCCGAGCACCCCGAGGCCGACGTTGAGCCAGCCGAACGCGCAGAGCGCGGCGCGCCAGGGCCCGCAAAGGCGGGGCTCGTCGGCGGGACGTTCCGGGTCGATGTGGTCGGCTTCCATGACCGGACCCTAGGCCGGCCAGGGTTAATTCCCGGTTAGCGGCCGCGAAGTTTTTCGGTCGCCACGACATCGACCGCGCCGTCGTCGTCGATGGCGGCGGAAACCGCGCCGCCGCGCTTCAACTCGCGAACCAGCGCCGACCCCCGTTGGTCGACGAAGCGTTGGGTCAGGCGATCGTGCAGCGCGTCGGACAGCCGGTCCTCGATCGCGCGGGTTCGCGCCTGCCAATGGCCGGGGTCGGCGAGCCAGCCCGTGCGGTGCGAAATGTACGTCCAGGTGCGGACATGGGCGATGCGCGTAACCAGGGTGTCGATATCGCCGTCGATACGGTCGAACGGCGCCACGTGGCGGTCGGCCCAGTCCTCGGGCAGCACGCCGTCGCCCTGCATCAGATGCGTGTAGACGCGGCCCAGGAGGCGGGCATGGGCGTCGTCCATGGTCTTGCGGTAATCGGGGATCCGGCACACCTCCCACAACAGCCGCACGGCGTCCGGGTTGGCGGCGAAGCGGCGGATTTCCTCCTCGCCCGCGAGGGCGCCGAGGGCGCGCCTGTCGTCGACGTCGGGCGCGCGCATCAGGCCCGGCGCCGGGGGCGGGGCGTCGAGGCTGCGAATCAACGCGTCGAGCGAGGTGAAGCGCAGCCGCGCGTTGCGCCAGTAAATCGCCCTGAGAGACGGAAACCGGTGGCCTTCGATGGCCTCGACCACATCCGCGTCGAGCCCGCCGACGTCGCCGGTGGTGCCGAAGGTGCCGTCGTTCATGTAGCGCCCGGCGCGGCCGGCGATCTGCGCCAGCTCGGCCGGGGTCAGCGCGCGCAGGCCGCGGCCGTCGAACTTGCGCAGCGCGGCGAAGGCGACATGATCGACGTCCATGTTGAGGCCCATGCCGATGGCGTCGGTGGCGACCATGTAGTCGACGTCGCCCCCCTGGTAGAGCGCGACCTGGGCATTGCGCGTGCGCGGGCTCAGCGCGCCCAGCACCACGGCCGCGCCGCCGCGTTGACGGCGCAGCACGTCGGCGAGCGCGTAGACGTCGTTCGCCGAGAACGTCACCACGGCGCTGCGCGGCGGCAGGCGGGTGAGCTTCTTCGGCCCGGCGTAATCGAGGCGCGAAAGCCGCGGGCGGCTGATGAACGCCATATCGGGCGCCAGGCGGCGCACCAGCCGGCGGATCGTGTCGGCGCCGAGGAACATGGTCTCCTCGAGTCCGCGCGCGTTGAGCAGCCGGTCGGTGAAGACGTGGCCGCGCTCGCCGTCGTCGGCGAGCTGGATTTCGTCGACCGCGAGGAAATCCACCGGCCGGTCGAGCGGCATCGCCTCGACGGTGCAGACGAAGTAGCGCGGGCGCGCCGGCACCAGCTTCTCCTCGCCGGTGATCAGCGCCACCGCGCGGTCGCCGACGCGCGCCACCACGTTGTCGTAGACCTCGCGCGCGAGCAGGCGCAACGGCAGGCCGATCATGCCGCTCCGGTGCCCGAGCATGCGCTCGACGGCGAGATGCGTCTTGCCGGTGTTGGTCGGGCCGAGGACGGCGGTGAGCCGGGGCGCGTCGTGGTACGGCGGGGCCATGGCGGTGAGAATCGGGCCTCGGCGGCGCGAATGCAAGCGTTAGAGCGGGTCAAGGTCGATAGGAACCAATTTGACCGGGATTATTTTGCCCCGTGGCTAGGCGCGCTTCGCAATGCGATGCGTGAGCATCGGATAAGCAGCGCAACGACGCCACGGGGCAAAAGAACCCGGCCTGCGGTGGGGCATATCGGCTCATCGGCGGCGTTGCGCCGCTCGCCCGATGCTTAAGCATCGCGCTTCGCACCGCGCCTGGCCGAATGAGCCGATCTGCTCCCATCAAATTGATTTCTATCGACCTTGAACCGCTCTAGCCCTTGAACACCGGGGGTTCGCCGCTCATATCCAGCGCGAGTTTCCCGACAGCGGGGCAAAGCGGAGACAATTCATGACCGAACGCGCCGCCGGCGCCGAGGAGCGCGCCTTCGAGGCCGAGGTCGGCCGGATCCTGCACATCGTCGCCAACTCGCTCTACAGCGAGCGCGAGATCTTCCTTCGCGAGCTCGTCTCGAACGCGTCCGACGCTTGCGACCGGCTGCGCTACGCGGCGCTCACCGAGCCCGGGCTCACCGCCGACGACCCCGACCTCAAGGTCAAGGTCCGGGCCGACGGGAAGGCGCGCACCTTGACCGTCGCCGACAACGGCATCGGCATGAACCACGACGAGCTCGTTGCCGACCTCGGCACCATCGCGCGCTCGGGCACCTCGGCGTTCGTCGAGCGCTTGAGCGGCGACGCCGCCAAGGACGTGGCGCTGATCGGCCAGTTCGGCGTCGGCTTCTATTCGTCGTTCATGGTCGCCGACAACGTCGAGGTGGTGAGCCGAAAGGCGGGCGAGGCGGAAGCCTGGCGCTGGCAATCGGACGGCAAGGGTACGTTCACGGTGGCCCCGGCCGAAGGCGACGCGCCGCGCGGCACCACCGTCACCCTGCACCTGCGCAAGGACGCCAAGGAGTTCCTCGAACCGGCGCGGCTCAGGCGCATCATCGCGACCTACTCCGACCACATCGCGCTTCCCATCGTGCTCGACTCCGAGGGCAAGGAGGAGACCGTCAACGCCGCCCAGGCGCTGTGGACGCGGCCGAGGAAGGAGATCACCCCCGACCAGTACAAGGAGTTCTACCACCACGTCGGCGACGTCCTCGACGAGCCGTGGCTCACCATCCACAACCGCGTCGAGGGCAAGATCGAGTACACCAACCTGATATTCGTGCCCTCGACCAGGCCGTTCGACCTGTTCCATCCCGACCGCAAGCCGCACTTGCGGCTTTATGTGAAACGCGTGTTCATCACCGGCGACTGCGAGGGGCTGCTCCCCGGCTATCTCCGCTTCGTTTACGGCATCGTCGATTCGGAGGACATGCCGCTCAACATCAGCCGCGAGATGCTGCAGAAGAATCCGGTGGTGGCGCGGATCCGCTCGGGGCTCACCAAGCGCGTCATCGGCGCGCTGGAGAGGAAGGCCAAGAAGGACGCCGACGACTACGCCGCGTTCTGGGACAACTTCGGCGCGGTGCTCAAGGAGGGCGTCTACGAGGACCCCGGCAACCGTGAACGGCTGCTCGAGCTGTGCCGTTTCCGCTCGACCGCGGGCGATCGCCTGGTCAGCCTCGCCGACTACGTCGAACGCATGAAGGACGGACAGGACGCGATCTACACCATCAGCGGCGACGCGGTCGAGACCGTCAGCCGCAGCCCGCAGCTCGAGGCCTTCCGCGCGCGCGGGGTCGAGGTCCTGCTGCTCACCGATCCGGTCGACGAGTTCTGGATTCCCGAGATCGGCGGCTACAAGGAAAAGCCGTTCCGGTCGGTGACCAGGGGCGGGATCGACCTGAGCGAGATCGCCGAGGAGAAGAAGCAGGGCGAGGACGAGGAACCGGCGCCCGAGAGCGCGATCGACAACCTGATCGCCCTGTTCAGGCTGACGCTCAAGGACGCGGTCAAGGACGTGCGCGAATCAAAGCGGCTCACCGACAGCGCGGTGTGCCTGGTCGCCGACGAGGGCGACATCGACATGCACCTCGAACGGCTGCTCAAGCAGCACCAGCGCCTGACCCAAACGACGAGCCGGGTGCTCGAGCTCAACCCCAGGCACCCGTTGATCAAAACGCTCGCCGGGCTGGTGAGCGAGAAGGGCGCGGCCGCGGACCTCGAGGACGCGGCGCACCTGCTGCTCGATCAGGCGCGCATCGTCGAGGGCGAGACGCCGCCCGACCACACCGCCTTCGCCCGCCGGCTCGCCGCGGTCATGCAGAAGGGCCTGGGGGCGTAATACCATCGGTCATCAAGCATGACCGATGGGCGTTCAATCGGCACGCAGCCTTGACGTAAGCATTGGCGGCGGCCCGCAGTCGCGGGCTGGCGGTCACTATGGGTCAGTCATAGTGACCGCTGGTATGAGGCGGATTCCGTATGATTCATTCGGCTGGCCACGAGTTGAAGCGTGTGGTTGGGCGGATGGTCTCGGGGTCGTCAGCGGGGGCGGGACGCGGGCGCTATAAATAAGGGGACACAATACTTAATTCGCCAATTAAGTATTGTGTCCCCTTATTAGGCTTGATTTGTTACCACAGAGACACAGAGGCACAGAGATCGAAACACAGAGAAGGAATTAAATGAGGCGCGAAGCGCCTCGGTCGAGCCCTCTGTGTCAAAAACTCTGTGTCTCTGTGCCTCTGTGGTGAGTTACACGAACGTCGCATGATCGATGCGCGTTGGACCGCGTTCCACCCGACCCATTCGCATCGCGGCGATGGACGCGGGTCCAGGGAGCCGAACGAATCCGGCGAAATCCGTATAAGGCGTATCTTCGAAGCGGTTAGGACGACCCGCCCGCGAGCGCCATCTTGCGGGCGCCGAGGACGCGCCCGAAGCCGTCCTCCTGGACGATGATGACGCAGCCGTCGCGGCCGCCCTCGCCACTGGTGAGCAGACTCGCCGGCAGGCGGAGTTCGAGGGGAAGCCCGGTCCACGCGCCGATCTCGCGCAGGTCGCGCACCACGTTGACGTTGCGCAGCCTGCGGCCGGAATTCTCGCCCCGTGGAATCTCGGTGACTTGCTCGGCGTCGTAGCGCGCGAGCCACACCGTCGCCGCGCCCTCGAATTGCGCGCCGGGGATCGACACCAGAAGATCGTCGTTGTCGAGCGCCAGCTCGATCGCCAGGCCGGGCGCCGCCGACGCCTTGGCGATCGCCCGCTCGACCGCCGTGCGGTTCGAGCCGATCTCCTCGTAGGTGCCGTCGATCACCATCTGCGGCGTATAGACTTGGCGCCTGCCGAAACTCGTGGCGTAGGCCTTTTGGCGGCGCGTGGCCTCGGGAGTCGCGTAGCGGTCCTTCCAGCCGATATAGTCCCAATAATCGACATGAAACGCGAGAGCAAACACCGGTTTTTTGTTATCGCGAGCATTGGCAACAATCTCTCCTAAAAGTTTATCCGCCGGCGGGCAGCTCGAGCATCCCTCTGAAGTGAATAATTCCACAACAGCGAATGAGCTGGTAGAGTTGTTATCGTCGGTTTGAACTTCAGCCTGGCCATGACTCGCTCCGTTGAAACAAATAAGAACCAACACCGATAAAGAACTCAAAATTAATATGAAAACACTTCTCATTTCTTTCTCCTTAGATTGGCAATAATTTATCTAACCGACACGAGGTCACATTTTGTTCCCCAAAATTATCGGCAGCGGGTTTCCGCTTGACATTTTTCTGGTAATTTGATAGCTTTGTTTACACTTTATCATTGCCACACTTTTTATTAAACGTAAAAAACAAATTGAGTTCTGGAGGAAAAATGGTCGAAAAACCAGGGAATAAATGGCAAAAACTTCCGGCAGTGGCAGAAGCTTTGTCAAAGCTGTTGCAGGCTATCAATTAGAACCATAAATGAGAATCACTGTCTGCGAACTCGCTAATGAGCCTGAAGCGCTACGCAAGGATTGGCAGCAACTGACAAGCCATGTAAAAGCCGAAGATAGCGATCTTGTTTTGCTTCCTGAAATGCCTTTTTATCCGTGGATTGCTAAAACCCATCGGGTTGATCCGAAAACCTGGCAGGCGGCGGTGGCTGCCCACGACGATTGGCTCACACATTTTGAGGACCTTTCACCCGTACCGATACTCGGAACGCGACCCATTCATTCTGCGGGCAGGCGTTTGAACCAAGGCTTTGTCTGGGACTCCAAAGCGGGATATCGAGCAGCCCATGCAAAAACTTATTTGCCAGATGAAGAAGGTTTTTGGGAAGCCACCTGGTATGATCGGGGTCAGGTAGATTTTAAACCCGTCGATTTAGGCAAAGCTCGTGTTGGTTTCCTCATTGGTACCGAACTCTGGTTCATGCAGCACGCCAGAGTTTATGG
>JACZUY010000132.1 GCA_022572945.1 Pseudomonadota bacterium | reverse complement strand
GATGATTACCAAGACTACGTGTATCCCGCCCGTACCTTGTCGAGCAACTCGATTAGTCTCCGCTGCTCGGCCGTGCTGAGTGCCCCAATCGCTTGAGCATCCACCTTGTCTACCACGGCGTCCAACGAGTCCACCAGCCGCTTTCCGTCGCGGGTGAGGTAGCAGTGCACCTCGCGGCGGTCGTCCGCACTCCGCACTCGACTGATCCAATTCTTTCCCTCGAGCCGGTCCATCATCCTGCTTATTCCGGGCGTCTGCCGCAGCATCCTGGTGCCAACCGCGAGGGTGCAGAGACCGTCGGGCCCGGCGCCTCGCAGGATTCGGAGCACGTTATATTGAGTTGGCGTAAGTCCATGTGGCTTAAGCGTTTCAGCGACACGCCGCTCGTGCACATCCGCGGTCTTGAGGAGCCCGACTCCCGCCTCGTGGGCGGTGGAGCGGAACGGCTTGGTCTGGCGGATGTCGCGCTGGAGAGGAGTCTGGTCGGTTGCCATGCCAATATGTTACATGACAATAATTGATATATCAAGTAATTTCAGCAAAGGCCAAAACTCGATCGTTCCCCAATCGCTTAAGTTCCTGCGCCGTCGCGTCGACGCACACCAACGCTTGATGGGGAGACTGCAAGGCGACACGTGAAAATCGGACTCGTAGGCTTCGCAGGTTCTGGGAAGACCACCGTTTTCAATACGATGACCGGTCTCGACGTGCCGGTGGGTTTTGGCGGAGAGGTGCGGCTCGGCATCGTGAAGGTGCCGGACGAACGCATCGATGTCTTGTCCGGTGTCTTCAAACCAAAGAAGACCACCTACGCTGAGATCACCTTCTGTGACATTCCCGGCGAGCACGGCTCGGAAAAGAAAGGACTCTCGTCTCGCGCGCTCCAGCAAATTCGAGATCAGGAGGCGCTGTGCCTGGTGCTGCGCGATTTTGCAAATCCCTCATTGGAGGGTGACCCCGATCCGGCCGGCGACCTTCTCCAGCCGTTTCTTGACTCCGGCCCGGCGTTCGGGCGTGTCGATTGGACGGTCCCTGGTCTCGATCTCCCACAGCAGGTCGGCGAGCGGCCGCGCCTGCGCCAACGCCTCCCGCAGGGCCTGGGCGCCGCGCTTGGCGATCAGGCTGTCGGGGTCCTCGCCCGCCGGCAGGGCGACAAAACGAAGCGAGCGCCCGGGTTCGAGCAGGGGCAGCGCCCGCTCGGCCACGCGGCAGGCGGCGCGATGGCCCGCGGAGTCGCCGTCGAAGCACACCACCGGCTCGGGCGCCAGCCGCCACAGCTCCTGGATCTGCTCCTCGGTGAGCGCCGTGCCGAGCGGCGCGACGGCGTTGGCGAAGCCGGCGCGATGCAGCGCGATCACGTCCATGTAGCCTTCGGCGACGATCACCTCGCTCGCCTCGCGCGCGGCCTTGCGCGCGAGCGCGGCGCCGTAAAGCAACTGGCGTTTGTGGAACAGCGGCGTCTCGGGCGAGTTGAGGTACTTGGGCTCGCGGTCGCCGAGCGCGCGGCCGCCGAAGCCGACGACGCGCCCGCCGCGGTCGGTGATGGGGAAAATGATCCGGCCGCGGAAGCGGTCGTAGGCCGCGCCGCCGCCCTCGGGCTGCTTGAGCAACCCACCGGTGACCATCATTTGTCCGGAGATGTCCTGGCGCGCCAGCGCCTCCTTGAGCGCGGTTCGCGAATCGGGCGCCCAGCCGAGGCGAAACGTCGCGATCGTGGCGTCATCGACGCCGCGCGCGGCGAGGTACTCGCGCGCGGTCTTGCCGCCGGCGCCGGCGAGCTGCGCCTCGAACCAGACGCACGCCGCCTCGAGCACGGCGTAGAGCGAGGTGCGCTCCTTCGTCCGCTCGCGCTCCTCCGGCGTGCGCGCCGGCAACGCCAGGCCCGCGGCGCGCGCCAGCCGCTCGACCGCCTCGGGGAAGGTGAGGTTGTCGATGCGCATCTCGAAGCCGATCGCGTCGCCGTGCGCGCCACAGCCGAAGCAATTGCCGGTGAGAATGTTATCCTCCAGCGCGAACGCGTGCTCTTCCGGGACCTCCGCGCAGTACACTTCTTCCTCGCGGTCGGTTTCCTCCACGGCAACGACCGACCACCGCAACCGTGCGAACGCCTTGTCGGCGGACTCGAAACGCTGCCGGGCGACTTCGCCCAGGATGAGTGCCGGGTCGAGACTCGAGGCCACGAAATGTATCCGCGAAATCTTCGCATCAACTGTTCCCAGTCCCCTTCGAACGGCCGTGGTGATCCCATAGGTGCCGACGCCAAGCCGGGTCGCTGCGGCACGAACCCATTGGAGATTGGCGCGCTTCGCGCTGTGCAGCATGACGGTGCCGTCCTTGGCGACGTGGCCGTCAGCAGCCAGGTAACCGGCCATGAATCCGAGCAAGTAGTTGTCGCTTTCCTCCAGGGAAGGCAACGACTTCATGTGCTCGAACGCCCTTCCCCCGTAGATGCGGAGATATGGTTTCCCGTTCTCTCGTAGCTTGCGCTGAGGCTCCTGCTCTGGGAACCAGCGGGCGAGGTCGGCGTCCTTTTCGCCATGAAGGTGAACGTGACCGTAGCGTCCCTTGCCGAGCGACCCGTCGCCGAAGACGATGCCATGGCGAACCCCTGCCGGCTCGAGGGACCAGTCAGACCGCCGAGTGGGCGCAACGGTGTTCAGACGATGTCCCGGCCGCAGTTCGGTGGTGAGAAAGCTACGCTTTGCACCGCGGACGAACCAGCGGTGACCGCTTGTCGCAAAGACCGACTTGGTGACGCCATTCCTGGAGAGATCAATGCGGTAAAGCTTCTGGATGCCGTACGCCTTGAACTCGGCCCGCACCCATTTGCCGCCGGGACTGAGGATCTCGGCCGAGCCCCCCGCCAGGGAAGCGATGGGTCGGACACCGTCCCGGACGATGACGCCGGTTTCCGCCGCCAGGCAATGGAAGAAGCCCTTGTCCTCGTTGACCGTGAACGACGGCGTCTTCTCCGTGTGAAACGGGCACAGCGCGACGTGCTCGCGCCCCCGGCGGATGAGGTTGACGCGCCGGCCGATGATGTCGGCGAGCGGCGTTCGGGCGCGGATCTCGTCGAGAAAATCGGGGGTGAAGCTCATGCCGCGTCAGCCGAGTTGCTGTTTCACCAGCGCGCTCGCCTTGGTGAAGTCCATCTGACCGGCGTAGCGGGCCTTGAGCTCCGCAATGGTGCGGCCCATGTCCTTGAGCCCGGTGGCGCCGACCTCCTCGATCGCCTCGCGGATCGCCGCCCCGATCTCGGCGTCGTCGAGCTGGCGCGGCAGGAAGTCCTCGATGATGACGATCTCCTCGGCCTCGCGCGCGGCGAGGTCAACGCGCCCGCCCCGCTCGTAGAGCTTGATGCTCTCGCCGCGCTGGCGAACCATCTTCGCAAGCAGCTGGAGGATTTCCCCGTCGGAGATGCCGTCCGATTCAACCGTGGCCCGGGAGGAGATATCGCGGTCCTTGATCGCGGCGAGGATGAGCCGGAGAGTGGAAACCTTGTGTTTCTCCTTGGCCTTCATCGCAGCCTTGAGCGCGTCGCCAAGACGTTCTCGCAACATGACGCCAAAACCCGGGAGTGGACGCGAACGCGCAAGGATAGTCCGAAAGCACCGCCTTGGCAAACGCAATTATATTTATAAGCCATTAGATTAACAGAACAATTGATTTCCCCCGGGGGTTGACGCCGGCATGGTCTTTGCTTATCGTCCGCGCCGATCAGAGGGCCCGCCCGGGCCTTTTCGCGGGAAAACGCGCATCACCCGCGCGCCGCACAGGGGCCGCAGCGAAGACGATGTCCGATCCCGCCACGCCGCCCGCGCACACGGCGGCACTCGTGCTCGCCGACGGCACGGTGTTCCGGGGGCGAGGCGTCGGGGCGCGCGGGCGCCGCGTCGGCGAGGTGTGCTTCAACACCGCGATCACCGGCTACCAGGAGATCCTCACCGATCCGTCGTACGCCGGGCAGATCATCACCTTCACCTTCCCCCACGTCGGCAACGTCGGCACCAACGAAGACGACGTCGAGACGACGACGCCGGCGGCGCGCGGGCTCGTCTTGCGCGCCGACATCACCGAGCCGTCGAACTTCCGCGCCACGCAGGGGCTCGACGCCTGGCTCGAATCGCACGACCTCGTCGGCATCGCCGGCGTCGATACGCGCCGCCTCACCCGGACGCTGCGCGACTCAGGCGCGCAGGCCGGCGCGCTCGAGCACGGCGCGGCGGGAACGCTCGACATCGCCGGCCTGCGCGCCGAGGCCGAGGCCTGGCCCGGGCTCGAGGGCATGGACCTGGCCAGGGAGGTGAGCTGCCGCCAGACCTACGCCTGGGACCAGACGCGCTGGACGCCCGGCGCCGGCTACGGCGTCCAGGCCGAGCCCAAATACCACGTCGTCGCGGTCGACTACGGGGCCAAGCGCAACATTCTCAGGTGCCTGGCGAGCGCCGGCTGCCGCGTCACCGTGGTGCCGGCGACGGCGACCGCGGAGGACGTGCTCAGGCATGAGCCCGACGGCGTGTTTCTCTCCAACGGCCCGGGCGACCCGGCGGCGACCGGCGCCTACGCCGTGCCGGTGATCCGCGAGGTCCTCGCAAGCGGCGTCCCGCTGTTCGGCATCTGCCTCGGCCATCAGATGCTGGCGCTGGCGCTCGGCGCGCGCACCGAGAAGATGCTCTTCGGCCACCGCGGCGCCAACCACCCGGTCAAGGACCTCGCCACCGGCAAGGTCGAGATCACCTGCCAGAACCACGGCTTCGTGGTGACCGCGGACTCGCTGCCCGCGGGCGTCAAGGCGACGCATGTTTCGCTCTTCGACGGCTCGCTCGAAGGGATCGAGGTCGAGGGCAAGCCGGTGTTCTCGGTGCAGTACCACCCCGAAGCCTCCCCCGGCCCGCAGGACTCACATTACCTGTTCGAGCGCTTCATCGGCCTCATCGACGCCCATGCCTAAACGCACCGACATCTCCTCGATCCTGATCATCGGCGCCGGGCCGATCGTCATCGGCCAGGCGTGCGAGTTCGATTACTCGGGGACGCAGGCGTGCAAGGCGCTCAAGGCCGAGGGCTACCGCATCGTGCTGGTCAATTCGAACCCGGCGACGATCATGACCGACCCCGATCTCGCCGATGCAACGTACATCGAGCCGATCACGCCCGAGATGGTGGCCAAGATCATCGAGGCCGAGCGGCCCGATGCGCTGCTCCCGACCATGGGCGGCCAGACCGGGCTGAACACCGCGCTCAGCCTCGCGCGCGACGGCGTGCTCGAGCGCTTCGGCGTGGAGATGATCGGCGCCAGCCGCGAGGCCATCGACAAGGCCGAGGACCGCGAGCTGTTCCGCGACGCGATGGCGCGCATCGGGCTCGAATGCCCGCGAGGCCGCGTCGCCCACACGCTGGCGCAGGCGCGCGAGGCGCGCGATTACGTCGGCCTGCCGGCGATCATCCGGCCGAGCTTCACGCTCGGCGGCACCGGCGGCGGCGTCGCCTACAACCGCGACGAGTTCGACGACGTCGTCGCCGCCGGGCTCGACGCCTCGCCCACCCGCGAGGTGCTGATCGAGGAGTCGGTGCTGGGCTGGAAAGAGTACGAGATGGAGGTCGTGCGCGACCGCGCCGACAACTGCATCATCGTCTGCTCGATCGAGAACGTCGATCCGATGGGCATCCACACCGGCGATTCGATCACCGTGGCGCCGGCGCTGACGCTCACCGACAAGGAATACCAGATCATGCGCAACGCCGCGATCGCGGTGCTGCGCGAGATCGGCGTCGATACCGGCGGCTCGAACGTGCAGTTCGCGGTCGATCCCGCCGACGGCCGCATGGTGGTGATCGAGATGAACCCGCGGGTTTCGCGGTCGTCGGCGCTGGCCTCGAAGGCGACCGGGTTTCCCATCGCCAAGGTCGCCGCCAAGCTCGCGGTCGGCTACACGCTCGACGAGATCGACAACGACATCACCGGCGTCACCCCGGCCTCGTTCGAGCCGACGATCGACTACGTGGTGACCAAGATCCCGCGCTTCACCTTCGAGAAGTTCCCGGGCACCGAGCCCCTGCTCACGACCTCGATGAAGTCGGTCGGCGAGGTCATGTCGATCGGCCGCACCTTCGCCGAGTCGCTGCAAAAAGCCCTGTGCTCGATGGAGACCGGGCTCACCGGGCTCAACGAGACGCCGGTGCCCGGCTACACGCCCGGCGGCGACCTCGCGCCGCTGCGCGCGGCGCTGGCGCGCCCGACTCCCGACCGGTTGCTCGTCGTCGCCGAGGCGTTGCGCGCCGGCCTGGGCGTCGAGGAGATCCACACCGCGTGCCGCATCGACCCGTGGTTCCTGCGCCAGATCGGCACCATCGTCGCGGCGGAAGCCGAGGTCCGCGAGAGCGGCCTCCCCGCCGACGCCGACGGCCTGCTGGGGCTCAAGAAGCTCGGCTTCTCGGACGCCCGGCTCGCCGAGCTCTCGGGCGC
>JACZUY010000011.1 GCA_022572945.1 Pseudomonadota bacterium | reverse complement strand
GCCTCGAAAATAGTTTTTACACAGCCTGAGCCAGGAGCGGACATTTCGATCCCGCCTCCGCTACATGGGGACTACAGCGGATGGGTAACGCCCGTGCGAGCGTGATTGGTACTCAATACGACTTGCGGTACATTCAGGGGCAACCTCCCCGGGGAGGAAACCCATGACCACACCGAAAGCCAAACTTGGGGGCCTCGCGCTTATCGCAGTGCTGTGTGCCGGGTTCACATTGGGTCTGACGGCCCCGGCTCGGGCCGGAGTCGCTGAGGGAAGTGTAGCCTATCTGGTAGGCGACTATGCGACGGCAATTCGCGAATTTCGCCCTCTCGCTGAGCAGGGCATGTCAGCAGCCCAATACTTCCTCGGCCTCATGTACTACAAAGGCCAAGGCGTTCCCCAGGACTTCGCCGAGGCGGTGAAGTGGTACCGCAAGGCCGCTGAGCAGGGCTACACTTTAGCTCAATACAATCTCGGCCGCATGTACAGCAGGGGCCAAGGCGTTATCCAGGACTACGTACAGGCCCATATGTGGGTTAACCTTGCTGTCTCCAAGTTGCCTCCCGGAGAGAGTCGCGATAAAGCTGTTGGGGTCCGCGATTTCGTTGCCAAGAGGATGACCCCGGCCCAAATATCCGAGGCCCAAAAGCTGGCGCGGAAGTGGCGGCCGAAGTACGGACGGGTTGCGGGACGCCCCGCCGCTAGTCGGCTTTAGAGCCAACACCGGTCGCAAATCCGCGCATTTGGGCACTTCCGCATATAGCCAGGAGCGGAGGTTTGATGCGGTACGGAAACCGGAAGATTCTACGGGTCGGTAACTGAGCAGAATGCTCTTCGTATCCTGAGATAGGCTGAGTGCGTTGGAGGCCTCAGGGTGGGGCGGATCCTTCGTCTACGGGAGGCATACAAAGCATCGCTTTTCTGCTATTCTCGAGATCAAGGCCGACGTCTAACAAGCGGCTCCAGAGGACGCTCTCAACCTCGCGCCGGCGTGCCTATTCGTTAGACGGCGAAGCGCTGGCGAACGAATCACAGCTCTGGAAGAGGACGCATGACGGATGACTTGACAACGAGGGTCGACAAACTCACTAGGGACATTGGCGAGCTAAAGGACAAGCGCAAGGACGGCTGGGACAAGTTCCAGATTATTGCGGCCCTTCTTATCCCGGCTTCCATCGCGGCCGTGGGTTTTATGGTGTCGAAGTCCTTGAAGGAAGCCGAGATAGCCTCAGCTAAAGAGTTGGCGTCGGGGCAAGAGGCAGTGGCGCGCATCAACGCTCGGGTTGGGCAAGCCAATCTTGTCAACTCCTTTATGGATGCGTTGCTAACCCGAATTATTCACGACGCGCCGTGAAAGGGTCGGTGAGCCTGGATTAAGCTGTTGGGATTCCGTATGATTTTGGTGTTGAACCCAGATCATGCGGCAACAGGGAAACCCGGCTCACCATGAACGAGACTATCCCCTATCTGCCCGGTTTGTCACCCGTCGATGGCAAGGACCTATGCGCCCGGTTCGACGGCGGCCGGCTGTCGTCCGACGGCGGCGTGCTGGTGCTGCGCGGGATCGAGCAACGGCTCGGTCTTGCCGGCCGCCTTGCCGGTTGCCTGGCCGACCCGCGCGATCCGGCGAGCACGATCCACTCCTACGCCGACATGATCGGGGCGCGCCTGTTCGCCATCGCCTGCGGCTACGAGGATTGCGACGACCTCGACGTGCTGCGCTTCGATCCGGCGTTCAAGCTGGCCTGTGGGCGCCTGCCCGAGACCGGTCGCGACCTGATGTCGCAGCCGACCTTGTCCAGGCTCGAGAACGCGCCGTCGTGGCGCGCGCTGGCGCGCATGGGGTTGTCGATGATCGATCTGTTCTGCGACAGCTTCGACCGTGTTCCCCAACGCATCGTGCTCGATATCGACGATACCGACGATGCCGTCCACGGCGCTCAGCAGCTGGCCCTGTTCAACGCCCATTATGACGAATATTGCTTCCAGCCCATCCACATCTTCGAGGCGGCCACGGGCAAGCCGGTGCTGTCGCTGCTGCGACCGGGCAAGCGGCCCTCCGGCGAAGAGGCGGCCCGGGTCTTGCGACACGTCATCCGCCGCATCCGGCACCACTGGCCGCGGGTCGGGATCACCGTGCGCGGCGATGGGCATTACGGCACGCCCGAGGTCATGGACCTGCTGGAAGATCGGGGCTGCGGCTACATCCTCGGGCTTGCCGGTAACGCCCGGCTGACCAGGATCGGCGAGCCGTGGTGCGAGGACGTGGCGGTGCGCCGGGTGCGATCGCGCAAGGACAAGCTGCGCCGCTTCTTCCAGACCGGCTACCAGGCCGGAACCTGGTCGCGCGAGCGCAAGGTGATCGCCCGCGTCCAGGCCACATCGAAGGGCTCCGACATACGCTTCATCGTCACCAACCTGCCCGGTCGGGCCAAGGTGCTCTACGACAAGGTCTATTGCGCCCGCGGCCGGATGGAAAACATGATCAAGGAACACAAGCTCTACACCAGGTCCGACCGCACCTCCTGCCACCGCTGGGAAGCCAACCAGTTCCGCCTCTTCCTCCACACCGGCGCCTATTGGCTGCTGCACCAGCTTCGCCACGCCGCGCCGCGGCGCTCGCCGTGGCGCAAGGCGACGTTCGAGACGCTGCGCCGGGCGTTCCTGAAGATCGCGGTGCGCATCGAGGAGCTCAAGTCCCGCATCCGGATCGCTCTGCCCTCGGCCTATCCCTATCGCAAAGCCCTGATCTCGATGGCAGGCTGCATCGCCGCCCAAGGCCCCTGATCCGTGCGGCGTGAGCCGCCCCAAGAACCCCGAACGTCAACCTCCAGCCCCGTTCCGAAAACCGTCTCGAAAAACCGCCGTCAACCCGGCCGATACCGTTCGCCCCCCTCGAATCACGCGGCGATCGTGAATAATCCGGGTTAGATCAATACCTCCTATACTAAAACTTCCGAATCTTCTTTGACTATCCAAATGTCTTTGGAAATCGGACGCTTCTCCGCTGACGTAGAGATAGTTTGGACCGCTCGTAACGCATCCGGCCAGCGCCAGGAACGCGGCACCTCGGCTTCCCAGCCGAAACACGTCTCGCCGGCTGAACTCACACCACGGTTGAAGCATGCTGACCGGTAATTCGTCCATGGTTTTTCCAGAAGGGAAACATCAGCGAAACTTTGCAAGAAAGGAAGTTTCGAATTTCGAGCCTGGCTTGTCAATCATTCCGTTTCTCGACCAATGTTGGCAGTTTGCAATCGGTTGGGGTGTGTTCGCCGGAACGCAACCGGCCTTCGATTTCGCCAAGCAAGACCGGCCCTGTCGATCTTGTCTTTCGTTACCCGCTCTCGGGCTATCGTCGGAGGGCCGCTTGGACTTCCCGCAAGAATCGCTCGGCGCGGTCAACGTGGGTGGCAGCTTCCTCGGGGGATATGCGTACGTCGGGGCGATAATCACCCGCGGTTCGAGCCTTCGCCGCATCGAGCAACCAACCGTGTAATTGTGCTGGGAGTAGACCGGCCCTGGCGATCTTGTTCCCGAACGCGGCGTGCACCCCGCTGTGTTTCCTGAAACGGAGATTTTCGTTCAATAGCATCGCGCTCGCTGAATAGAACATCGCGTAGTAGGCTCGTGAGCTCGCAATATCGAAAAAGCCGTTGTCCGACAAAAGGCGCGCAGCACTTATGCTTTCAACGGCTTTTTGAAGAAGGGCCTCCTGCTCTTCGGTCATACGCTGACGCCTTCGCGGCGGATCGCCTCGTAAAACGGTAGCGTCTTTTCCGCGTAGTCCTCGGGCGTCGCAAAGATACGGGCGATGTCGGTATCGAATTTGACGGATACTTTGCTGGTAACCTTGCTCGTGCGCTGCGTTTCCGCCCAGTCATCGAGAGGCCCGGCGAGAACGATCAGGACGTCGATATCGGAATCTGGGTCGGCGTCGCCGCGCGCCTGCGATCCGAACAAGACGAGCCGGAGCAGCCGCGGCCCGTAAATCTCTTCCAGACGGCGACGAAATTCCCGCAAGATGCTGTCGAGATGCGTGTTCATGAATCTCTTGTACCAAAACCGCTGATCGAATGACACGAGCCGACAAGCCTCGCAAGAATCGCCTCGACCAGCTTCTCGTCGATCGCGGCCTCGCCGGGAGCCGCGCCCGGGCGCAGGCGCTGGTCATCGCCGGCAAGGTGTTCTCGGGCGCACGAAGGCTCGACAAGCCGGGCACGAAGCTCGCGGCGAACACCCCTCTCGAGGTGCGCGGCCCCGACCACCCGTGGGTGTCGCGCGGCGGCGTCAAGCTCGCCCACGCGCTCGATCATTTCGCCATCGACCCCGAAGGCTTGGTGGCGCTCGACGTCGGCGCCTCGACCGGCGGCTTTACCGACGTGCTGCTCGCCCGCGGGGCGGCGAAGGTGTACGCCGTCGATGTCGGCCGCGGGCAGCTCGCGTGGAAACTCAGGCAGGACGCGCGCGTCGTCGTGCTCGAAGGCGTCAACGCGCGCTACCTGGCCGGCGCGGACGTCCCCGAGCCGATCGGGATCATCGTCTGCGACGCGAGCTTCATCGGGCTGGAGACGGTGCTCCCCGCGCCGCTCGCGCTCGCCGGCCGCGACGCATGGCTGGTGGCGCTGATCAAGCCGCAGTTCGAGGCCGGGCGCGGCAAGGTCGGCAAGGGCGGCGTCGTGCGCGACGCGGAGGTGCGGCGCGAGGTGTGCGAGCGCATCCGCGCGTGGCTCGCGGCGCGGCCGGGCTGGCGCGTCGCCGGCCTCACCGAGAGCCCGATCACCGGCGCCGACGGCAACGTCGAATACCTGATCGCCGCGCGCCACGGCGGCGGGGGATGACCGCTGCTTGAGCGCAATCTGAACGATTTCATCGATTCGGATCACGCTCCAGCCCGCGCCCCCTTTTGATCGCAATAAATGGGGGCCGCCGCTTATGCGGCCACGTTTTGGTCGATATAAGATTTGGCCTGCGTGGCGACCGAACGCAGTTCACCTTTGACTTGAGTAAAGGTGAACGAATAATGCGCTAGCCTTCGTCCTCGATGCGCTCGAGCTCGGCCCGGAATTGCTCGAAGATTTCGGTGCGGAGCGCCGTGTCGGGCGCGTCCGGGTCGAGGTTGGCGGGGTCGAACAGGCGCGTGAACGCGGCCTTGGCCTGGTCGAAGCGGTCCCCGCCGGGCTCGGCTTCCGCCACGGCTTCGGAGTCCGCCACGGCTTCGGAGTCCGCCACGGCTTCGGATTCCGCCACGGCCTCGGTCCGCGCGGCGACGGCGCCCCCCGCCTCGACGCCGAGGCGCTCGGCGAGCCGGCGGATGTAACTGACGTCGTGCTGATCGAGCGCGTCCTCGCCGAAGTCTTCGAGGTAGCCATCGATCTCGGCCCTGAACTCGGCCGAGTTGCCGCGGCGGTCGCGCAGCGTTTCGAGAAGGCGGCGGATGGTGTCGTCGGTCATGGGAATCAGCGCAAAGTTGCCTTAGTCGCTGTCAGGCGGCGGGTTCGTATGGATGCACTTCGCGTGCGATCTTCCCGGACAAGCCGCGCCGCGCCTCCTCGAGATCATAATCCATCTGGAGACCCAGCCAGAATTCTTCCGACGTTTCGAAGTAGCGTGCGAGGCGGAGGGCGGTGTCGGGCGTAATCGAGCGTTTTCCGAGCACGATTTCGTTGATCCTCCGGGGCGGCACGCCGATGTCCCGGCCGATTCTGTTCTGGCTGATTCGCATCGGCCCAAGAAACTCTTCCAGCAGAATCTCGCCCGGGTGGACGTTCGGGAGCATCTTCACCGCCACCTCCTAATGGTGATAGTCGACGACCTCGACATCGAACGCATCACCATCGCGCCAGACAAAACAGACCCGCCATTGGTCATTGATGCGAATACTGTACTGGCCCGCACGATCGCCAGACAAACGTTCCAGGCGATTGCCAGGCGGAATGCGCAGATCGTTCAGTCCGGTCGAGCGGTTAAGCATTCGCAGCTTGCGTCGGGCGACAGTCTGAATCTCTCGCGGCAGCCGTCGTGAAACCTCGCCCCGCCATATACGCTCCGTTTCGCGGCTTTTGAACGACCGGATCACCAGACATTTATAACGCGTGACGTTATATAACGCAATACGTTATGGTCACTGTGCCGGGGCGTCGTCGCCCGAGCCGCATTGCGCCCGGTGGCGCAACAGGTGGTCGGCGAGCACGCAGGCGAGCATCGCCTCGCCGATCGGCGCCGCGCGGATGCCGACGCAGGGGTCGTGGCGGCCCTTGGTCGAAACCTCGACCTCGTTGCCGAAGCGGTCGACGCTGCGCCGCGGGATGCGGACCGAGCTGGTCGGCTTGACCACGAAGCGGGCGACGATGTCCTGGCCGGTGGAGATTCCGCCGAGCACGCCGCCGGCGTGGTTCGAGAGGAACGTCACGCGGCCGTCCTTCATGCGCATTTCGTCGCCCGATTCCTCGCCCGCCATCGCCGCGGCGGAGAACCCGGCGCCGATCTCGACGCCCTTGACGGCGTTGATGCCCGCCAGCGCGCCGGCGATGTCGGCGTCGAGCTTGCCGTAGACCGGCGCGCCGAGCCCGGCGGCCACGCCGCTGGCCACCACCTCGATGACCGCGCCGGCCGAGGAGCCGCGTTTGCGCACGCCGTCGAGGAACTCTTCCCAGGTGGCGACGATCTCCGCGTCGGGCGACCAGAACGGATTGCGCGCGACCTCGTCCCAGTCCCAGCGCGCGCGGTCGATCGGGTGGGGCCCGATCTGTATGACCGCGCCGCGGACGGTCACGCCGGGCCCGAGAATCTTGCGCGCGATCGCCCCGGCGGCGACGCGCATGGCGGTCTCGCGGGCGCTCGCCCGACCGCCGCCGCGATAATCGCGCACGCCGTACTTGGCGAAATAGGTGTAGTCGGCGTGGCCGGGGCGGAAGGCGTCCTTGATGTCGTCGTAGTCCTTCGGGCGCGCGTCCTCGTTGGCGATGACGAGCGCGATCGGGGTGCCCGTCGTCACCCCCTCGAACACGCCCGAGAGGATCGTCACGGTGTCGGATTCGCGGCGCTGGGTGGTGAAGCGCGACTGGCCCGGCCGCCGCCGGTCGAGCCACGGCTGGATGTCGGTCTCGCTCAACGGCATGCGCGGCGGCACGCCGTCGACGACGCAACCGATCCGGGGCCCGTGGCTCTCGCCCCAGGTGGTGACGCGGAACAGGTGACCGAAGCTGTTGCTCGACATGGCTCGTGCGTCGCCCGACGGAACCCTAGACGTTCGACATGTCGGGGGCGTCGATCACCTTCATGCCGACAATGTGATAGCCGCAATCGACGTGGTGGATGTCGCCGGTCACGCCCGTGGCGAGGTCGCTCAAGAGGTACACCGCCGCCCCGCCGATCTCGTCGATGCGGACGTTGCGCTTCAGCGGTGAATTGTACTCGTTCCACTTGAGGATGTAGCGGAAGTCGCCGATGCCCGAGGCGGCGAGGGTCTTGATCGGCCCGGCCGAGATGGCGTTGACGCGGATGCCCTGGGGGCCGAGGTCGGCGGCCAGGTAGCGCACGCTCGCCTCCAGCGCCGCCTTGGCCACGCCCATCACGTTGTAGTGCGGCATCACCCGCTCGGCGCCGTAATAGGTCAGGGTGAGCAGGCTGCCGCCGCCCGCCATCAGCGGCACCGCGCGCTGGCACGCGGCGGTGAACGAGTAGCACGACACCTCGAGCGTGGTGTGGAAGTTGTCGGCGGTGGTGTCGAGGTAGCGGCCCTTGAGCTGGTCCTTGTCGGAATAGGCGATGGCGTGAACCAGGAAATCGAGCGAACCCCACGCCTTCTCAATCGTCGCGAACACGGCGTCCAGACTCGCCGTGTCGGTCACGTCGCAGGGCACGACGAGGTTCGAGCCGAGGCTTTCGGCGAGCGGCCGGACACGCTTGCCGAACGCGTCGCCCTGGTAGGTGAAGGCGAGGTCGGCGCCGTGCTCGGACAGCGCGCGGGCGATTCCCCAAGCGATCGAGCGCTCGTTGGCGACCCCCATGACGAGGCCTCGCTTGCCCGTCATCACGGGACCCGGACCATTCATGCCCACTTCGCACTTACCTCGGATTGGAGCGCTGGCCGCCGATCCTACACGATTGCGAAGTCGGGTAGAACCAAAGCCGACGAGACGCCGCTCGACGCGCGGACCGGGGGCAAACGACGCCAACCGGACGCCCGCCCGCGGGCGCCGTCCGCGACACGGAAAACGCTCCTGTCGTTAGTTAACGGTCCTCCAGGTGCCGTCGGGCTCGCGGCACGCGGTGCCGTACGCCTGCTCGGTCCGTCCTCCGATCGTCACCGTGGTCTGGTACTCGCGGCAATATTGGCCGGTGGCCGTGTTCGTGCCCTCACGAGTGGGCGTATAGGTGCCGAAATTTCCGCTGTCCGGGTTGTTCCAGGCGATGGTCCCGCCGATCGGCGCCACATGGGCCTTTTGCTCTGCCTGCTGCGCGTAAAGCCGGTCGGCCTTGTCGAGGGACTTGCCGACCTCGCTGCCCAAGAGCCCGCCGAGCAGCACGCCGGCGCCGACCGCGGCCAGCTGGCCGGTGCCGGAGCCGATCTGGCTCCCCGCGAGACCGCCAAGGCCGGCGCCGATCAAGGTGCCGAGCACCTGCTTATCGCCGGCACTGTTAGCGCACGCCGCCAGCAAGACCATGGCGGCGAGAGCAATCGCTGTGCGCGTTGTCTTCATCATCGAAGGGCCTTTCGTTGTGGTCAATGCCCCGCCCTCGGGCGGAGCGCTCGAAACCCCCTGCTGAAATCACAATATAGCATCACCGCCATGCAATTTACAGAGCCAGTCTCGGGCGACGGTGCGACCCCGACCGGTGTCGACGGAACGTGTTGACGCTGCTTGCGCGCTCGCCGATGATCGCGCCGGCGCCGGCCTGGGGCGCGCGCGCGGCATCCGACCGTTTGCAACGCGATGACGATACCGTTGGCACGAGACCCGATCGACCTGTTCGCCGAATGGTACGAGGAGGCGCTGAACTGCGGTATCAAGCACCCGACCGCCGTGGCGCTCGCGACCGTCGACGCCGACGGTCGGCCCTCGGCGCGGATGGTGCTGCTCAAGGGCTACGACGAGCGGGGCTTCGTGTTCTACACCAATACCGAGAGCCACAAGGGCGACCAGTTGGGCGCCAACCCCAGCGCGGCGCTGTGCTTCTACTGGCCGCCGCTCGACCGCCAGGTGCGGGTCGAGGGTCCGGTCGAAGCGGTGAGCGACGACGAGGCCGACGCCTACTTCGCCACGCGGCCGCGCCAGGCCCAGATCGGCGCCTGGGCGTCGGCGCAATCGCGGCCGCTCGAAGGCCGGTTCGCGTTGGAAAAGCAGGTGGCGAAATTTGCCGCCAGGTTCGCCGTTGGATCGGTGCCCAGGCCGCCGTACTGGTCGGGATACCGCGTGCGCCCGGAACGTATCGAGTTCTGGCGCGAGGGGACCTTCCGCATGCACGAGCGCGTGTCGTATCGCCGCGGCGCCGATGGCTGGACGTCGCAAAGGCTGTATCCGTGAGCCGGCGCGGCCGATGAGCGGAACAGTCAAGCGATCGATCCACGAAGGCGACGCCCAGGCCGCGGCCGCCCGGCCCGCGGTGGTGCGCGAGGAGTCCGCCCGGCTGATGAAGCTGGCGACCAGGGCGTCGGTCGCGGTGGCGGGGACGCTGATCGTGGTCAAGCTCGGCGCCTGGCTGCTCACCGACTCGGTCAGCATACTGTCGTCGCTGCTCGATTCGCTGATGGACGTAATGGCCTCGCTGGTCAACCTTGTCGCCGTCCACCATGCGCTGCAGCCCGCCGACCGCGAGCACCGTTTCGGCCACGGCAAGGCCGAGCCGCTCGCCGGGCTCGCGCAGGCGGCCTTCATTACCGGCTCGGCGGTGCTGTTGACGATCGAGGCCGTGAGCCGCCTGTTCCACCCGCAGCCGGTGGTCTACGCCGAGGTCGGCATCGGCGTCATGCTGTTTTCGATCGCGCTCACCGTCGGGCTGGTCGCGTTCCAGCGCCATGTGGTGCGCAAGACCGGCTCGACCGCCGTGGGCGCCGACGCGCTGCACTACCAGACCGACGTGTTGGTCAACGCCAGCGTGATCGTCTCGCTCGGCCTTTCCAAGTGGCTCGGCTGGCACCTGGCCGATCCACTGTTCGGCATCGCCATCGCCGCCTATCTCGTGCGCAGCGTCTGGCAAATCGCCGCCCGCGCGCTCGACGTGCTGATGGACCGCGAGTTCCCCGACGAAGACCGCGCGCGGATCCGCGACATCGTGCTGAGCCATTCCCGGGTGAAGGGGATGCACGATTTGCGCACGCGCAGCTCGGGCATTCAGCCGTTCGTCCAGCTTCACCTCGAGCTCGACGGCGACCTGCTGCTGCGCGAGGCCCATGAGATCGCCGACGAGGTCGAGGCGATGATCATGGAAGCGTTTCCCGGCGCCGAGGTGATCATCCACCAGGATCCCGAAGGGCTGGTCGAGGAGCAGCCCGACTTCGCGTAGGGCCGCCGCGCGCGGGCGATTGCCGTCTGGCCATAACCGCCGACGCCTGTCACAATCGGCGCCAGCGCTAGGCGAAGATTGCGAGATGAACATCAGGTTGATCCTCGTTCCCGTCACCGGCACCGACGCCGGTCTGGCGAGCATCGATGCGGCGTTCGACATCGCCGGCCACGTCGGGGCGCATGTCGTTGGGCTGCACGCCCACCGCAACGCCCGCGAGGCGCTCGCTTACATCGGCGAAGGCATGACCGGCGCGATGATCGAGGAGCTGATGACCACGGCCGAGCAGGAAAGCGCCGCCCAGGCGAAGCGCGCGCGCGGCGATTTCTCGGCAGCGTGCGAAAGGGCGGGGTTCGAGCAGACCGAGCGGCGCGGCGCCGCGCAAGCGCCGACCGCGCATCTCGTGATCGCGACCGGAGGCGAGGACGAGCTGATTGCGACCCACGGCCGGGTCGCCGATCTCATCGTCGTCACGCGAGCGGCCAAGGATTCGGATCCGCGATTGCGCGCGACGCTTGAATCAGCGCTGTTGGAAAGCGGGCGCCCGGCCTTCGTGGTTCCGCCCGAGGGGATGCGGCGGCCGCTGGCGTGCGCGGTGATCGCCTGGAACGGCAGCGCCGAAGCCGCGCGGGCGGTCGCGCACGCGCTTCCCCTGCTCGCCAAGGCCGAAACGGTATCGGTCATCCTCATCGAGGAAGGGTTGCGCCCGGGACCGTCGGGCGACGACCTGGGCGCGTATCTGGCGTGCCACGATGTCGTCGCGACGATCCACGCGACGGCGTCGGACCAACACCGCGTCGGCGAGACGCTCCTCGCCGACGCCCGCGAGATGGGCGCGGGCTTCGTGGTCATGGGGGCGTATACCCACGGCCGCCTGCGCCGGATGATCTTCGGCAGCGCGACCGAGTACATGCTCGGCGCCGCCGACCTTCCGGTGATGATGATGCACTAGAGTGGATGCGGCGCCGGCAGGACAACTTGCATCTTGTCCGCGAGCCTCTTTCCGGGCTACGGTGGAAGCTGCGCCGGGCCCGCGTTCCGATATAAAATGTATACGGGAATGTGGCTTAGGTGGGATACTGAATTGGTAAACGCGCCGGCGGGCAGCTGGTCCACGCGCGGGGGCGATCCCGGGGCGCGGATGAGACGACGGCGCGGGTATCGCGATTCGTGAGGGCGCCCCGGACAGAGCAGTCATGACGGACAGTCTGGCAACCGATCACGATCAGCCGTCGCGTGACGGCGGGCTGGGCGGTGTGCTCGACGGCGTCGCCGAAGGAATCCTTCTGTTCGACGCCGACGATCGGCTGACACTTTGCAACGCCATGGCGCGCGACTTCTTCGCCCCCGCCGACAAAGCCATGACCCCGGGTACCGACTTCGCCGAATTCACCCGCGCCCTGGCCGCGACCGGCGCGGTCGACCTCGAGGGGAAAACCGCCGAGGCGTGGGCGCAAGCGCGCCTCGACGCCCACAGGAACGCCGATGGGCCGTTCGAGCAGCGGCTCGGCGACGGGCGCTGGCTGAGGGTCAGCGAAAGCGCGACCGGCGACGGCGGCATGCTCACGGTCTGCAGCGACATCACCGCCCAGAAGCAGCGCGAGCACGCCCTTCTCGAAGGCGAAAAGCGTTACCAGAAGCTCAACGAGATCGGCGTCGCGCTGTCGTCGGAAAAGAACGTCGACCGGCTGTTGGAGATGATCCTTCTCGAAGCCAAGGGCATCGCCAACGCCGACGGCGGGACGATCTACCTCTACATTCAGCTCGAGGAGCAGGACCGCGCCCCGGCCGACCAGCGGATCGACCGCCGCTCGGGCGGCGACCGGCGCTGCGGCCACGAGCGCCGCGGCGGCGAGCACGCCCAACGCGGGGCCGCCGGCGACGCGCTGCTTAACAGAGGCGACCGGCGCCTGGACGTCGACCGGCGTCAGCATCCCGACGCGCTGAAGTTCGCGATCATGCGCAACGACACGCTCGACATCGCCTTGGGCGGCACCACGGGCAAGGAGATTCCGATCCCGCCGCTGCGTATTTATGACCCGATCACCGGCGAAGGCAATTACCGGAACGTCGCCTCCGTGGCGGCGCTGACCGGCAAGACGGTGAATATCCCCGACGCTTACACCTCGGAGGAATTCGACTTCTCGGGCACCAAGGCGTTCGATGAGAAGAACAACTACCGGTCCAAGTCGTTCCTGACCATTCCGATGAAGAACAAGAAGGACGAGGTGATCGGAATCCTGCAGCTCATCAACGCGCGCGACCGCGTGACCGGCGAAACCATCACCTTCGACCCCGAGCAGCGGAAGGTGATCGAATCGCTCGCCTCGCAGGCCGCGGTCGCGCTCGACAACCAGATGCTGATCGAGGGCCAGCGGGAGCTTCTCGATTCGTTCATCCAGCTGATCGCCAGCGCGATCGACGAGAAGTCGCCGTATACCGGCGGCCATTGTGCGCGCGTCCCGGTGCTTACCGAAATGCTCGCCGACGCCGCCTCCGCCGCCGCCGAGGGGCCGTTCAAGGACTTCCACCTCAACGACGAGGAGATGTACGAACTCCACATCGCCGGGTGGATGCACGACTGCGGCAAGGTGACGACGCCCGAGTACGTGGTCGACAAGTCGACCAAGCTCGAGACCATCTACGACCGGATCGAGACCGTCAGGACCCGCTTCGAGGTGCTCAAGCGCGACGCCGAGGTCCGCAAACTCGCGGACCTCGGCCGCAAGGGGGTCGACCGCAAGAAGCGCGCGGCCGAGTTCCGCAACGAGATCGAGCAGCTCGAAGCTGACCGCGCCTTCCTCGAGGAGGCGAACATCGGCGGCGAGTTCATGGACGACGACAAGAAGGAGCGCGTGCGCCGCATCGCCAAGCTGCGCTGGCGCGGCTTCGACGGCGAGGAGCAGGACTTCCTCTCGGACGACGAGGTTTATAACCTTTGCATCGGCCGCGGCACGCTCACCAACGAGGAGCGCAAGATCATCAACGACCACATCGTGGTCACCATCGAGATGCTGGAAAAACTGCCGTTCCCGAAGGGTCTGAAGCGCGTGCCCGAATACGCCGGCGGCCACCACGAGAAGATGGACGGCACCGGCTACCCGCGCGGGCTCACGCGCGAGCAGATGTCGACCCCGGCGCGAATGATGGCGATCGCCGACATCTTCGAGGCGCTCACCGCCGCCGACCGGCCTTACAAGAAGGCCAAAACACTGAGCGAATCGATGGCGATCATGGCGCGCATGCGCGACGGCAACCACATCGACCCCGATCTCTTCGAACTGTTCGTCGAGGCCGGCGTCTACCGCAAGTACGCCGAGAAGTTCCTCGCGCCCGAGCAGATCGACGAGGTCGATGATGACGCCCTATTGCGCCGCGCGCCCGAATCGTCGTAGAGCGACGCTCAGAGACCACGTTCATGCACAAGACCGTCATTCTCACCGGCGCCAGCCGCGGCATCGGACACGCCACCGTCAAGCGGTTCAGCGACGCGGGCTGGCGCGTCATCACCTGCTCGCGCGACGCCGTGCCCGCCGAGTGCCTGGTGGGCGACGCGCAGCACCGGCACATCGTCGCCGACCTCGCGGATTCCGGCAGCCTCGACGGCTTCATCGACGAGGCCAACGCGGTCATCGGCGATGCGCCCCTGCACGGCCTCGTCAACAACGCCGGGGTCTCGCCCAAGACCGATTTCAAGGAGCGCCTGGGTTGCCTGAACGGCGAGCTCGCGCTTTGGCGCGAGGTCTTCGAGCTCAACTTCTTCGCGCCCTTGCGGCTGGCCCGCGGCTTCGCCGCGGCGCTGCATCGCGGCAAGGGCGCGATCGTCAACGTCACCTCGATCGCCGGGCACCGCGTGCACCCGTTCGCCGGCAGCGCCTACTCGACGTCGAAGGCGGCGCTCTCGGCGCTCACCCGCGAGATGGCGGCCGAGTTCGCGCACCTCGGCGTGCGCGTCAACGCGGTGGCGCCGGGCGAGATCGAGACCGCGATGCTGTCGCCCGAGACCGAGGTGCTGATCCCGCGCATCCCGCTGCACCGGCTCGGCCTGCCCGCCGACGTCGCCGGCGCGATCTACTATCTCTGCTCCGAGGATTCGGCCTACGTCTCGGGCACCGAGATCATGGTCACCGGCGGCCAGCACGTGTTTTGAGGCCGGATCGCACTCACGCTGCCGACTCAAGTGTCCCCCGGGACGCCGTAGGAGGGGGCGGCGGCGGGGTCGATGGCGCGGGTGAGATAATCCGCCATCTGCGGCTCGTAGACCGTCCACAGGCGGCGCAGCTCGGCGATCGGCTCCTCGTGCCAGTCGACGCGCAGATCGGCGATCGGAAAGACGTGGCGGTCGACCACGTAGAGCCCGGCCGAGCGCACGCCGCCCTCCTCGCCGCCGGCCGCCAAGCCCGCCTCGAGCGCCCTTAACAAGCGCTCCGCGAGGTGTCCGTCCGCCGCGGCGAGGAACGCCTCGACCATCGTCTCGGGGACCGCCTCCGAGGCCAGCAGGTTGCCGGCGGCGACGCAGCCCGCGCCCTCGGCGACGCGATGGGCGCCGAGCGTTTTCGCGCCCGAGAAATGCGCGGTGCGGCCGTCCTGGTCGACCACGGCGAGCTGGCGGTGCTCCGAATAGGCGTTTGCCTTCACCAGCTCGTCGACGACGGCCTTGGCGCTGTATCCCTTCGCGAGCAGGTCCAGCCCGAGCGCGCCGAGGCGCGGATCGGTGATGTTCTGGGTGGCGACGACGCCGGCGCCGGCGCGCGCCCACACCCCGCAGCGCGCGGCGACGCAGACGCTCGACGAGCTCACCGCGATGCCGAACATGGCGGTGCGCGGACAGCGGGCGGAGATCGAGAAGGTCACGCCGCCTCTCCCTCCTGCCGGTCAGTCCTCACCCTCGGGGATGACGGCGTCGACGTCGATTTCCATCAGCATCCCGGGCTTCGCCAGCCCGTTGACGATGAGCCCGGTCGAGACCGGGAAAACACCCTTCAGGTGCCGGCCGATCACCTGGTAGACCGCGTCGCGGTCGGCGCGGTCGGTGAGATAGATCGTGATCTTGCAGATGTGATCGAGTCTCGCGCCGGCCTCCTCGAGGAGCTGCTGGACGCACCTCATGGCGTTGTCGGCCTGCGCCGCGGCGTCGCCGGCGCCGACGAAGTCGCCGTCGAGCGTGAACCCCGTCTGGCCGCGCAGGAAGACGTGGCGGCCGGCGCGCACCGCCATGCACAGGTCGTTGTCGAGCGTCTGCTCGGGGTACATGTCGCGGGTGTTGAACTTGCGAAGCCTTGTGTGCGCCATCACCGCCTCCCCAGAACACCCTGCCGGTTATTGCTCCATGACCCGGTCCGAGAGCCGCGCCGCGTGCTTGACGAAGTCGAGCGGCCCGGAGAAGTCGAAGCTCGTGAACACGTCGTTCAGGTGCTTGAACGGCGGCGACTGGGCGAAGAGCTCGAACGTCAGCCGGTGGCCGGCGTAGTCCGAGTTCAACAGGTCGCGGGCGAACACCAACAGCCTGCGCCGGTCTTCGGCCGACCAGAACTCGTTCACGGTATAGAACTTCTCGAGCCAGTGCGCGGTGTCGGGATCGTCGAAGGCGGCCGAATCCGGGGTGACGCAGATCTGACCGCCGCACAGCTCGCGGGTAAGATGCATCATCTCGGGCAACTTGGTGCACGCCTGCACGCGTCCCGTGTACAACAGCGACTGATGCGGCATTAAAAGCCCCGCCGGGCTCGGCTGCGCCATCGCAATCGCCGCCGTCAGGTGCGCGTTGATGGTCTCGCGGTAGCACACCAGCTGCGCCAGCTTCTCGCGCACCGCCTGCAACTTGTCGAGGCCGGTCTGGCGGACGTTGAACAAGGCGGCGCCGATCATCATGTCGGCGAGGTGCTGGAGGCGGTGGGTGAAGGCGAAGGCGCTGTAGCGGTGCAGCGTCGAGCGGATGAAGCTGGCGGCGCGCGTGTGGCGGTAGAACAGCACGTCCTCCCACGGCACCAGCACGTCGTCGAAGACGAGCAGAGCGTCGATCTCGTCGAAGCGGTTGGTGAGCGGGTAGTCGCGCGCGCTGCCACGTCCGCTGAAGCCGGTGCGGCAGATATGCTTGAGGCCGCTGGCGTTCATCGGGCAGATGAAGCCCACCGCGTAATCCGAGAGCTTCTCGTCGCCCCAGTTGGCGATCGTCGGCTTGACAAACGCCTGGTGCGCGTAGCTCGCGGCGGTCTCGTACTTGGCGCCGCGCACGACGATGCCGGCGTCGGTCTCCTTGACCACGTGGAGCAGCATGTCGGGGTCCTGCTCCTGGGGCAGTTTCGAGCGGTCGCCCTTGGGGTCGGTGTTGGCCGAGACGTGGAAGATATCGTTCTCGAGCACGCGATAGATGTGGCGCTCGATGTTGTCGCCGAAGCGCGGATCGAGCTCGTTGAGCACGTCCTTGCCGTCCCACAGCGACCACAGCTCGCCGACGGTCTCGTCGCCGATGCGCACGACCATGCCGCCGATGTCGTGCATCACCGCATCGACCGCGGCGCGCTTGTCGTGCCAATCGGCTTGCGTCTTTGGCAACTTGTAAGCAATGCAGAACGATTCGTTTTTGTCGTCGCGGTACGACATGACGTCGCGGTAGCGGTCCTCGTGCGCCATGTCGTAGACGCGCGCGCGGACGTCGACGATCGGCTTGAACAGCGGATGCGCGGGCACGTTCTCGACGCGCTCGCCGTTGATCCACACCTCGCGGCCGTCGCGAATCGAGTCGCGATACGCATCGCCCGTCATCAGCATGGCGGATATCCTCCCCTTGGGCCGCGGCGCGGCGCTCGCGCTATGGTGACGGGAATTCCCCGCGGACGAAATGATTTTCTGTGGCGGCCCGGCCCGGCCCCGGGGGGCGCTTCCCGCCGGCCCCGTGCACCAACCGAAGCGGGCGCCGGTTTCGGGACATTGGGCCAAGGCGTGCGCGCATATTTTACGGATTCCATTTGAATCGTTCGGCCCTCGTGGTTCGACCAGCTCACCATGAGGGCCTGTCCCGGGCGCGTCGAAGCGCCTCATACCGGATCTCAAAATGAACGGATCGGTTTGAAAACCGGAGCCCGCGCCCGCTTTGATCGCAATAATTGCGGGCCGCCGCTACGCGGCCCCGCCCCGCTCAGGCGGCGAGGGAAAGCTCGAGCTGCCGCCAGATCGCGCTCAACGCCTCCACCAGGTCGGCCATCATCGCGTCCGAATGCAGCGGCGAAGGCGTGATGCGCAGCCGCTCGGTGCCGCGCGGCACCGTGGGATAGTTGATCGGCTGAATGTAGATGCCGTACTCGTCGAGCAGGGTATCGGTGACCCGCTTGCACTTGACCGGGTCGCCCACCAGCACCGGCACGATGTGCGTGTCCGACGGCATCAGCGGCAGGCCGGCCGCCGCCAGCATCGCCTTCAGGGTCGCGGCGCGTTCCTGATGACGCTCGCGTTCCGCGCCGCTCGCCTTGAGGTGGCGCACCGACGCCAGCGCGCCCGCCGCCAGCGCCGGCGGCAGCGCGGTGGTGAAGATGAACGCCGGGGCGAAGCTGCGCACCGCATCGACGATCGACGGCGCCGCGGCGATATAGCCGCCGAGCACGCCGAACGCCTTGGCGAGCGTGCCGTTGATCACCGTGAGGCGGTCCATCAGCCCGCGCTCCTCGGCGACGCCGCCGCCGCGCGGCCCGTAGAGGCCGACGGCGTGGACCTCGTCGAGATAGGTCATCGCGCCGTGGCGATCGGCGATGTCGCAGAGTTCGGCGATCGGCGCCACGTCGCCGTCCATCGAGTAGACCGACTCGAAGGCGATGAGCTTGGGCCGCGCGGGCTCGATCTCGCGCAGCAGCTCTTCGAGGTGCGCCGGATCGTTGTGCCCGAAAATGCGTTTCTCGGCGCGGCTGTGGCGGATGCCGTCGATCATCGAGGCGTGGTTCCGCGAATCCGAGAAGATGACGCAGCCGGGCAGCATCGCCGCCAGCGTGGATAACGCCGCCAGGTTGGCGACGTAGCCCGAGGTGAACATCAGCGCGGCCGGCTTTCCGTGCAGGTCGGCGAGCTCGCGCTCGAGCTCGACCAGCGGATGCGAGGTGCCCGAGATGTTGCGGGTTCCGCCGGCGCCGGCGCCGTACTCGGCGACCGCCGCGCGGATCGCCTCGAGCACCACCGGATGCTGGCCCATGCCGAGGTAGTCGTTCGAGCACCAGACGACCACGTCCGGCGCCGCCCCGGTCCGGTAGTTGGCGGCGAGCGGAAAGCGCCCGGCGTGGCGCGCGAGCTCGGCGAACACGCGGTAGCGCCCCTCGACCTTCAGCGACGCCACCTTGTCGGCGAAGAATGCTTCGTAGTCCATCGCGTCCCTCCCGGCAAACCCCGGCGATTTTTCCGCCTGTCAGACCCGGAGCCGCCAAGATAGCAGAATGAGGCTAACAAATATTGACCTAGATTACCAAATCGTCAAAGACATTGCGGTTGGCCGCCGCGCCGGCGAAGCGGCCGCGCGGACGTTCAGGCGCCGGGAAACAGGCCGTTCGAGCGAGGGGAATCGACCGTGAGTTTGTTGTACACCCCGGCGATCGAGCTCGGCCCATGCGACATCGGCGCGTACCGGTCGGGCGACACGGGGATCGCATACGTCACCAGCTTCGACAGCGGACGCGCGGGGCCGCACGTCGCGATCAACGCGCTGACCCATGGCAACGAGGTTTGCGGCGCGCACGCCCTGTGTTTCCTGTTCGAGAGCGGCGTACGCCCGGTCAACGGGCGGCTGACCCTATGCTTCGCCAACGTCGCCGCGTACCAGCGCTTCGACGCCGACGCGCCGTTCGACTCGCGTTTCGTCGACGAGGACTTCAACCGCGTCTGGGACGCCGACGTGCTCGACGGTCCGCGCGACAGCAGCGAGCTCGCCCGCGCCCGCGAGATGCGCCCGCTGGTCGACACCGTGGATTACCTGCTCGACCTCCATTCGACCGCGCTGCCGAATGCGCCGATGCTGCTGTGCGGCATGCAGGACAAGGGGCTGGCGCTCGCCCGGGCGGTCGGCTACCCGGCGCGGGTGGTGATCGACGCCGGCCATGCCGCCGGGCGCCGGCTGCGCGATTACGGCCCGTTCGACGACCCCGAAAGCCCGAAGGCGGCAATGCTGGTCGAATGCGGCCAGCATTTCGACATGGCGGCCAAGGACGCCGCGATCGAAACGACGCTGCGTTTCCTGCGCCATTGCGGCATCGTCGACCCCGCGTTCGTCGCCGCGCATCTGCGCGCCGAACCGGCGCCGCAGGTCGTCACCCGGGTGACCGAGGCGGTGACCATCGAGAGCGAGGATTTCGTGTTTGCCAGGGACTTCGCGGGCTTCGAGGTGATTCCCGAGGCCGGCACGTTGATCGCCCGCGACGGCCGCGCCGACGTCCGCACCCCGTACGACGACTGCGTGCTGGTGATGCCCGCGCGCGACCTCAAGCAGGGGCTCACCGCGGTGCGGCTGGGGCGGATCGTCAAATGAGCGCGGCCAGCGTCTCATACGGATTTCGTATGATTCAGTCCGCCTGGCCGCCAGTTGAGGCGTGTGGTCGGGCGGATGGTCTCGGGGTCGTCGACGGTCTCGAAGGGCCGGTTGGCGACGGCCTCGCCGGTGAGCGCGTTCTATAAAGGGGACACAATACTTAATTGCGGCGAATTAAGTATTGTGTCCCCTTATTAAGACCCGCTTCCGCCGGTCCGCCGCAAGACCCGAATCGGCCGGCTCGCGCCCCAAAACCAACCGACCATCGCCCATCCTCACCGCCATCATCCGTGGTGACGACGAAGCCAATCACGTCCCCCGGGAATCAATCAACCGGAAACGGTATCAGTTCGCCCCGTGCAGCCATTCCCCGGCGCGGCGCTCGGCCTCGGCGATCTGCGTTCGGCTCATGGCGCCGGCCATCGCCCGGCGCCGTTTGTCCGCCGCTTCGACGCCCTGGCCCGCCGCGAGCGTGTACCAGCGGTAGGCCTCGACCGCGTCGTCCGCCCCGTTGCCGGTCGCGCACATTCCCGGGTTGAGCCAGGAGATGAAGTAGCGCGTCCCCAGTTGGTATTGCGCCATCGCGTCGCCCGAGCGAGCGGCGTGCGTGAGTTGGGCGATGTCGGCGTCGCACGCGGCCACCCGCGGCGGGTCCGGCGGCATGGCGCAGGCGGCGAGGGCGAAGCCCACCGCAACGGCAGCGGCTGTTTTCCTGAACCCCATCATCGCCCTCCCGGCCGCCAGAGTCATATTAACGCAACACGGACGGCGGCGAAACCGCGGCTCACGCCGCGAGTTGCAGCAGCACCACGCCGCCGGCAACGGTCGCCGCCGACAGCACCCGGCGCGCGCCGAACGGCTCGCCGAGCAAGCGGGTGCCGATCAGCGCGGCGATCACCACGCTGGTCTCGCGCAACGCCGAGACGTGCGCCATCGCCGCCAGGCTCAGCGCCCAGATCACCAGCGAATAAGCGCAGAAGGCGAGCGTTCCCGCCATGATGCTCCGCTTCCAGTAGCGGCGCAGGAAGACGAGCGCCTCGGCTCGCCGCTTCACCGCCGCCAACACGACGATCGGAATCGCCGAAAACAGGAACAGCCAGCCGATATAGCTCGCCGGGTTGCCCGAAAGCCGAACGCCGAGGCCGTCGGTCACCGTGTAGGCGGCGATCATCACGCCGGTGGCGATCGGGTACGCCACGGCGCGCCACTCGCCCCGCATGCCGTAGCCGCCGGTCAGCAGCAGGCTGAAGATGCCTCCCGAGATGACGGCCACGGCGACGAGCTCCAGCGGACTCAGCAGCTCGCCGGCGAACAGCGCGGCGCCGGCGGCGACGATCAGCGGCGCCGATCCGCGCGCCAGCGGATACGCGTACGACAGGTCGCCGACCCGGTACGCCTGAACGAGAAAGAAGAAATAGGCGCAGTGAAGCGCGACCGAGAGCGCGATGAAGATCCAGCTTTCGGGCAGCGGCGGCGGACCGTAGAGGATCAGGCCCGGCGACAGCGTCCCGCCCAGACCGATGACCACGGCCATGGTCATCAGCCGGTCGGACCCGACCTTGAGGACCGTGTTCCACACCGCGTGCATGACCGCCGCGGCGAGCACCATGGCGACGACTAGCGGCTCCATCGGCGCCCGCTCGTCAAATCGATCGTGGAGGTCATGTGCGCAGGCGCCCCAATCCAGTTCGCGCCCGGTCGGCGACGCCGCGTGACCGTAGCCCGGCGCCCGGCGGCGACACAAGGCCCGCCCGGCACGCGGGCGCGACAACGCGGCTAAATTCGGATCGGTTTCACGCCATGGCGCGACGGTCGAAGACCCCAGCACCGTTTTCTCGCCCGGCGATGCCTGAGCGCCGCTGTCCCGGCCCGGCGTCCGCCGGACACCCCCCCGTCACGTCAATTTTATTGGATGCGGCGCGGGTCTTGCGTTAACTCTCTTGCAGCCGACAACCACGGGAGTATTTGTTCATGCGCGCCAACCGTTGCATCGCCACGCTCGCGCTCGCCGCCGCCTTCGCCGCCGGCCCGGCCTCGGCGCAGCCGGCGACGGTCATCGAGCTGACGCAAATCCCCTGTCAGTTCCTCGAATCCGAGAACGGCGTCGACCACGGCTACACCACGACCAGGAAGGCGGATTGCGAGGCCATCAACGCCGCGACCGGGGCCGATCGCGTCGCCGCCGCCAAGGTGCTCGAGCTGACGCCGGGCAAGTACGTCTTCCGTGTGACCAACAAGAACGTTCCCTATGCGCTCGGCTTCTGGCTGCGCGAAGCCGACTACAATTGGCGCAACCCGCTGCACCAGCTGACCAAGACGAGCGTCTCGGGCGGCGGCCTGGGCATGGGCCAGACCCAGGACTACAAGGTCGATCTGGAACCGGGCGAGTACGTCTACTCGTGCCCGCTCAACACCACGCCCGACTACCGGATCGTCGTCAAGGGCTGACGGCGAGGCGGTCGAGCCAGCGGAGCTCGGTGTCGATCGCGCCGTCGGGGCCGAGGGCGAGCCGGCGATAGGCCGGGGGCTCGGGGCCAGTCGCCAGCGAGCCCCCCGGACCCGGCGCGAACTGGAAGCAGGTCGACGGCGTCGCCATCAACCGCACCGCGCCGCGCGCGCCCTCGAACGGATGGTGGACGTGGCCCCACAAGAGCCCGCGCACCTGCGGGTGGCGGTCGAGCACGGCGAACAGGTCGTCGGGGTTGGCGAGGCTCACGAAATCCCCCCACGCGCCGCCCACCGCCACCGGATGGTGGTGAAGGCAGACCAGCGCGTGCAACCCGGGCCGCGCGGCCAACGCCCGGTCGAGCGCGTCGAGCTCGCCGTCCGCGAGGCGGCCGTCCTCTTCCCCCGGCACCGTCGAGTCGAGGAAAACGATCTGCCAGCCGTTCCGGCACAGCTCGCGGGCGACGTGGACGCCGTCGCCGGGCATCGCGGCGGCGAACCTCGCCGCGTCGTCGTGATTGCCCGGCAGGCAGTAGGTCGGCGCATCGAGCCGCCGGAGGAGCGTCTTGACGCGCCGGTACGACCCGAGCAAGCCGTCCTGCGACAGATCGCCGGTCGCGAGCACCAGATCGGGCGCCGGCGACTCGGCGCGCACGCGCTCGATCACCGCGGCGAGCGTGGCATGGGTATCGACCTCGCGGAGCCGCTCGCCGGCGTCGGCGAGCAAGTGGAAGTCGCTGATCTGTATGACCCTGAGGCCGTCTTCGGACATCGTTGGCCGCCTCCGGCGCGCGCGCATCGGCGGGCGAGCATAGTGGTTTCTGGCCAAGCCCTCAACGCGCGGCTATCGTGTCCCCGGACACCGCAGCGAGAAACCCATGGACAAGGATTCGCCGTCATCCGGCGCGCTCGGCGCGCTGCTCGCCGACGCCGGCTCGACGCTCGCCGCGGCCGAGGTCGAGGCGCTCGTCGAAGGGGTCGCGGCGGCGCCCGACGGCTTTGAGCCCGACGCCTGGATGCGCCTCGTCGCGCCCGCGCCCGGCGACGCCCTGCGCGAACGCCTGCGGGCGATGAAAGCGGCGGCGCGGTCGGCGGGCGACGACGGGCTGGTCGACGGACCGGCGCCGCGCGAACGGCTCGCGGCGCTCCGCGCCGAGCTCATCGACCCTTCCGTCGCCGGACATCACGGGCGCATCGTCAAGGAGATGGGCGACGGGCTGCTGGTCGAGTTCCCCAGCGTCGTCGAGGCCGTACAGTGCGCCGTGGACGTCCAGCGCGCGATCGCCGGGCGCAACGCCGACACGCCGGTGGACCGGCGCATCGAGCTGCGCATCGGCGTCAACCTGGGCGACGTGATCGCCATCGGCGACGACATCTACGGCGACGGCGTCAACGTGGCGGCGCGCCTCGAGGCCCTGGCCGATCCCGGCGGCATCTGCATCTCGCGCGCCGCGCGCGACCAGGTGCGCGACAAGCTCGACGTCGAGCTCGAGGACATGGGTCACGTCGAGGTCAAGAATATCGCCCGGCCCATTCGGGTGTTCCGGATCGCGCCCCTTCGTGTGGCCCAACCCGCGCCCGACGCGAGTGCGTTGCCGCTTCCCGCAAAGCCCTCCATCGCCGTGTTGGCGTTCGACAACATGAGCGGCGATCCCGACCAGGAGTACTTCGCGGACGGCATCAGCGAGGACATCATCACCGCCCTGTCGCGGGTGCGCTGGTTCTTCGTCATCGCGCGCAACTCGAGCTTCACCTACAAGGGCCGGTCGGTGGATGTGAAG
>JACZUY010000131.1 GCA_022572945.1 Pseudomonadota bacterium | reverse complement strand
GCTGGGTCTGGGCGCCCCAGTAGCGGTCGGCGGGCACCTCGAGCGGCCCGAACGAATCGGATTCGGTGCGATGCTCGACAGGCTTGTCCATGATGCGGCCCTCCCCCAGCACGGTTGTCGATTGCCGGCCATTAAACCATAGCCGGGGAGGCGGTCACAGTACCTAGCCGCACCTAGCCGCGCGCGCCGGGCCGGGCCCGAAGCGCGGCTTGATACGCGTCGCGCGCCCAGGCGCAAAGCTCTTCCGCGTCGTCGAACAAGTGCGGCGGCGCCGCGTAGTACGACAGCGCCACGTCGCGCCCCGCGCGGCGGTAGACGAACCGGCCCATGCCGGCGGCCTCGAAGCGGGGCCGGTTCTCGTCGCCGGCCTTGAGAAAGAGCGTGTCGTCGGCGATGAGGCCGAACATCACGCCGTCGCGGAACAGTCCGACGCCCCCGAACATGCGGCGCGCGCCGACGCCGCCGATGGGTTCGAGAAGCTCGACGACGAATTCGGCGAACGCGGTGGGCGGGGCCATCACCGCCTCGGGGTGCGTGGGCTACTTCTTCTTGCGGAAGGCGTCGAGCGCGACCACCGCGCCGGTTTCGCCCTTGGCCGCCGGTTCCTCGCGCGCCTCGGCGGGCCGCACGCCGGCGGGCCGCGCCTCGGCGGCGGCCTCGCCGGCCGTGAACTTGAGGCCGAAGTCGACGCTGGGGTCGGCGAAGCCGGTGACCGCCTCGAAGGGAATGGTGAGCGTCTCCCGCACGTTGTTGAAGCCGAGCGTCACCGAGAACGCCGCGTCGCCGACCTCGAGGTTCCAGAATTCGTGCTGGAGCACGATCGTCATCTCCTCCGGGTGCGCCACCAGGAGGTCCGCCGAGACGCTCACGCCGGGGTGGTCGGTCCTGAACGAGATGTAGAAGTGGTGATCGCCGGGAAGGCCCCGCGTCGCCGCCCGCTTGAGCGCGGCGATCATAACCCCCCGCATGGCGCCCTCGACGAGCTTGTCGTAACGCATCAGGTCGGTGCCCATGGCGTCTCCCGGACGGCGCGCGCATGGATGGAAGTGGGGGGCTTCTGTTGCCCGGCGCCCCCCGAGCCGCGCTTACCTAGTCAGACTAAGCAGCGAGTGCCAAAGGCTCATTGTCATTGGCAACTGTGTGTTTGACCCGATAACGGCGGTATCATACCGGGCGAAAACCATCCCTTTACCGCGCACGTCGATCCTAGTTCGCCCCCAAGGGCGCCGCGGCCCGGCAGGCTCGCGGCGGAAACTGGTGGAGGCGCCGGGTACTGCCCCCGGGTCCGTAACGCTTATTCCGAATGGCGTTTATCGCCATAGCCGGCCGAGGCCGACACCAGGGAATATAGCGACTCTGATCCCGGATGAAAAGATGCGTCTCGGCGGAGCGCCAACATCGCCAAGAGATGGCGTCGCGCCGGGCGACGGTATGGAAGCGCCCGCGCCCTACTGAATGACGATTTTGGGCGCCTTGCGGGCGCCCTCGCCGAGGGCGGCGTCGATGCGCGCGGTGACGCGCTCGGCGATGCGCCGGTAGGTTTGCGCCTGCTCGCTCTCGGGCCGGGAGACGACGATCGGCTGGCCGCTGTCGGAGGTCTCGCGGATCTCGATGTCGAGCGGCACCTCGCCGAGAAACTCCATGCCCAACTGTTCGGCGATGCGGCGCGCGCCGCCGTGGCTGAAGATCTCGGCCCGGTGCCCGCACTCGGTGCAGATATAGTAGCTCATGTTCTCGACGATGCCGAACACCGGCACGTCGACCTTGCGGAACATGTTGAGCCCCCTGCGCGCGTCGAGCAGCGCGATGTCCTGCGGCGTCGAGACGATGACCGCGCCGGTGAGCGGCACCTTCTGGGCGAGCGTGAGCTGGGCGTCGCCGGTGCCCGGCGGCATATCGACGACGAGCACGTCGAGCTCGCCCCACTCGACGTCGCGCAGCATTTGCTCGATGGCGCTCATCACCATCGGCCCGCGCCAGATCATCGGCGTGTCCTCGTCGACGAGGAAACCCATCGACATGCACTTGACGCCGTAGTTCTCCATCGGCTTCAGCATCTTGCCGTCGGGCGAGCTGGGCCGCCCGCTGATGCCGAGCATGCGCGGCATCGACGGGCCGTAGATGTCGGAATCGAGCACGCCCACCTTGCGGCCGTCCGCCGCCATCGCCAGCGCGAGGTTGACCGCGGTGGTCGATTTTCCGACGCCGCCCTTGCCCGAGGCGATGGCGATGATCGAGCGGACGCCGGGAACCAGCGGCTTGTCCGTCGCCGGCGCCGTTGTCGCGGGCGGCGGCGACGCCGTTGGCGCGGGCGGCGGCGACGCCTCCTTGGCCTCGCGGTGCGCGGTGAGCACGACGGTGACCGAGAGCGCGCCCGGCAGCGCCTCGACGGCCTGCTCGCACGCCTTGCGCAAGGGGTCCTTGCGCTCGCCGTCGGCCGGGTCGACCTCGAGCGCGAAGCCGACGTTGCCGTCCTTGATGACCAGCCCCGAGATCATCCCCAGGCTGACCACGTCGCGTCCCTTGTCGGTATCGGTCACGCGCTTGAGCGCGTCGAGAACTTGGTCTTCGCTGACCTGCGCCATGAACAATTGCTCCCTTGTCACCCGGTTACATAGCGGTTCCGGCGGCCGCCGGCAATGGCTGCAAGACGCGCCGCACGCCGGGATGCGTTGCGCAATTCGAACAGTTGTCATATAAGGCGGGTACGAGCGGCGACCAAGCCCCCCGGGCGCGGTCCACACAAGAAAGGTTTAGCGGATGCCTTGGAGCAATCAGCGCGGCAGCTGGCAAGGCGGCGGCCAAGGCGGCGGCGGTCAGGGCCCGTGGGGGCGCGGACCCGGCGGCCCGCGGCCCCCCGATCTGGAAGAGCTTCTGCGCAAGGGGCAGGACAAGATCAAGCGTTTCATGCCCAGCGGCGTGGGCGGCACGCGCGGGCTGTTCCTGATCATCGCCGTGGTGCTGGCGGTGTGGCTAAGCACCGGCCTGTACCGCGTGCAGCCCGGCGAGGTGGGGGTCGAGATGCTGTTCGGCAAGTTCGTCAAGACCACCACGCCCGGCCTCAACTACTGGTTCCCCGGCCCGATCGGAGAGGCGCTGACGCCGAACGTCGAGCGAACCAATCAGATTACGATTGGCTTCCGCGGCGCCGGCGACGTGGGTGGTCGCACCGCCGGCGGCCGCGACGTGCGCGACGTGCCCCAGGAAAGCCTGATGATCACCGGCGACCTGAACGTCATCGACATCGACTTCATCGTCCAATGGCGGATCAAGGATGCCGCGGCCTTCCTGTTCAACATCCGCGACCCGGAGGCGACGGTGAAGATCGTCGCCGAAAGCGCCATGCGCGAGGTCATCGGCCAGGCCCGCCTCGAGGACGCCTTGACCGTGCGGCGCCAGGAGATCGAGCAGCAGACCAGGGAGCTGTTGCAGCAGATCCTGGACGATTACGGCGCCGGCGTGCTGATCGCCGATCTGAAGCTGCAGAAGGTGGACCCGCCGGGGGCGGTGATCGACTCGTTCAACGATGTTCAGCGCGCCCGCCAGGACAAGGAGCGCAAGCAGAACGAGGCCGAGGCCTACCGCAACCGGGTGGTTCCCACCGCGCGCGGCGAGGCGGCGAAGATCACCCAGGGGGCCGAAGCCTACAAGGAGAAGGTCGTCAAGGAAGCCGACGGCGAGGCCAAGCGCTTTCTCGCCGTATATGACACGTACAAGGTCGCCAAGAGCGTCACCATCCAGCGCCTCTATATCGAAGCGCTCGAAGAGGTCCTCAGGGGCACCCAGAAGGTGATCATCGACAGCCAGTCCTCGGGCGGGCCCGGCGTGATTCCGTACCTGCCCTTGCCCGAGCTGCGAAAGCGCGCGGGGGGAACCAGCCAATGAACCGCGCCGTGCTCATCGGCCTCGGCGTCGTCGGCGTCGTGGCGCTGATCGTGGGCATGAACGCCATATTCACGGTGCACCAGACCCAGACGGCGCTCGTCCTGCAGTTGGGCAATCCCGTACGCGCGATCTACGAGGCCGGGCTCCACTTCAAATTGCCGTTCATCCAGAACGTCGAGTATTACGACAAGCGGATCCTCGACCTCGATCCGCCGATCCAGCAGGTGATCCTCTCCGACAGGAAGCGCATCGACGTCGATTCCTTTGCCCGCTACCGCATCGTCGATCCGCTCGAGTTCAAGAAGAAGGCGGTCACGATCGACAACTTCCGTTCGGTGTTCGGCGGCCGCCTGAACTCCGCCGTGCGCGCACAGGTGGGGAAGGTGGGGCTGGCCGACATGGTGTCCGGGAAGCGCGACGACGTGATGCTGGAGATCACCAATCTGCTCAAGGCCCAGGAGGCCGAATTCGGCATTGAGGTGGTGGACGTGCGGATCGGCCGGACCGACCTGCCCGAGGACATTTCCAACGACGTGTACAATCGCATGCGCTCGGAGCGCGAACGCGAGGCCAGTCTGCTTCGCGCCGAGGGCGATGAACTCAAGCAGCGGATCGTCGCCGACGCCGACCGTCAAATGACGATCATCATCGCCGAGGCGACCAGGCTGGCGCAAATCCTGCGTGGTACGGGCGACGCCGAACGCAACCGCATTCTCGGCGACGCATACGGAATCGACCCGGAGTTCTTCGCCTTCTACCGCTCGATGGAGGCCTACCGCTCGGCATTGGGCGGCGACGACACGACGATGGTGCTGTCGCCCGACAGCGCGTTCTTCCGTTTCTTCGGCGACATGAGCGGCGGAGTGGCCCCGCGCGGCGAGTAGTTACGAAGACGCCCCCGACGAAGCGGAGCGTCGAGCTTCCGCGGTGAATGCGGGTTTAACCCGCCTGTTTCAAAGTCGTTTCTTCACTTGGTGTCCGTGCGGGCACAAACGACGATTCGCCGAACCACCTCCACATTCATCACCACTGCGACAACACCCAGGGTGAACAGGGGCTGATTCAAGACCGCGCCGAGGAAGATGACGAACACCCGCACGTCCCGGCCCAGCCGAAAGTATGCGGAGCCGTGCAGTCTTTGAGCCATCAACCCGTCGTACTTGTCCGCCGTGTAGCTGTTCAGGAACGACCCCACAATCGCCGCGAACCCCAGCACGACGGATAGGTTCGCGCCGGTCGCAGCGAATTCGTGCCACATCAGGCCGAACAGCAGGATGGCGTCGGCATACCGGTCGAGGACCGCGTCGAACCAGCCGCCGAACTCGCTCTGGGACTGTTTCAGCCGGGCGATCTCGCCATCGCAACCGTCGATGATCGAGGCCAGTTGCGCCAGCACGCCACCGGCGGCCAGCGCTGGATAGCCGCTCAAAGCCATCAATCCCGCGGCAACGCACGACAGCATCCACGAGATCAGAGAGATTTGGTTGGGCGTCACCGACGTGCGCACCAGATAGCGGCTGAGCCATCGGGAAACCGGCCGGTTGAGATGGCGCGACACCGGCCCGTCCCGGGTCTTGCGGCCCTGGTCGCGCATCAACCGTTGTTCGGCCTCACGCAAAGCCTCGGGCGTGTCCACGTCGAGCCACGGCAGTCCCGTCACATCGACGGTTCTCACCCGGCCTTCGCCCGCCAGTTCCCTGAGACCGTCGGAAAGCCCATGCTTGTTCCTTGCCGCCGCGCGATCGAGTCCCTCGAACAGGCCGGACGTGCAAAGCATGACTCCGGTGTCGCCGGCGTCCCAATCGTCGAGCGTCTTGTCGATCTCCTTAATGCGTCCGTCATCGATCTTGACCCGGGTGACATCGTCGAGATCGAAGATGGCGTCTTTGTCGCGGTCCACGGCGAGGCGCATTTCTCCTTGCGCGGGCGGATCGTTGGCCAGCGCCCGCGCGATCCCGGGATCGAAAAGATGGTCGATCATGACCAGGAAGAAGGGCGCCTCGCCGGTGCGGCCCTTGGCCGCCAGGGCACTGGCGCCGTTGCCCCGCTCCCAGTCCTTGGCTTCGACGAAGTCGATCGTGACGCCGCGCCGTCGGGCGATATCGGAAAAGTTCTCCCTGATCCTTTCGCCCTCATGACCGAGGGTGACGAGGAACCGCCGGATGCCGGCATCGAGCAATGTGCAGACGACCCGTTCGGCGAGGGTCAATCCAAGCACCATGGTCAGGGGCTTGGGTGTTTTGGTTCGCGGACCAAGCCGCGACCCCAAACCGGCGGCCAGGATCAGCGCCACCTCCGGCGCCGCGTTTGCCAAATCAGTGTCCTTCATCGCCCAGGATTTTTACGATTTCATCGCACAGTTCCGGGCTCGACGCGGCAATCAGGCCGAGGCGGTCGGTCAAGCTTTCCGCCGCCGCCAGGGCTGTGCCGTCGAGGCCGACAACCCAGCCTCCCGCCTCGATCACCAACCGTGCGGCGGCGAGGTAGCTTTCCGCCGTCAGTCGGCCACGCACGTCCACATGGGCGTCGGTGGCGCCCGCGGCAACCAGAGAGAGGGCTCGGGACGCGCAGCCGTAGCACCGCACGCCCCTGGCGGCGGCCA
>JACZUY010000130.1 GCA_022572945.1 Pseudomonadota bacterium | reverse complement strand
CGCCTCGGGACGGCGCGCGGCGACGCGGACTCGGGCGCCCCCGGCCAGCAGCCGCCGGGTCAAGGCGCGGCCGATGAACCCGGTGCCGCCGAACAAGGTCACGCCTCCAGGCACCATCGCCGCCTCCGATGTCCCGGGGCCTCAACGCGTCACGAGCTTTCGGCGTCAGCGGCGGGCCGTGATCGAGGAAGCCGCCCGCGCGAGGTGCCCGGGCCCGCTGGTCACCCCGCGTCACCCATCACTCACCGGATGCCGCGCCACGGTCGCGCGCCGACTCGAAGTGCACGTACAGGTTCACCAAGGCGTCCGAGACCCTTTCGCGGGTGAACTCCCGCGGCACTCCCAGGTACTTGCACGCGGCAATGACATGATCGGTGATGAACTTGGGCTGGTAGTAGGCAAGGTGAAGTTCCTCTCTCGCCTCCAACTGCTCGATCACGTACGACAGGATGTCGTCCGGCAATTCGAACTCCGAGCTTTCAGCCACTTGCCTGAAGGTTAGGCGGTAGTCTTCGATCGACGGTCCGTAAAGCTCGATCTTGTACGGTATTCGCCGCAAGAACGCGGGATCTATCAGATCGGTGGGCTCCATGTTGGTCGAGAATATCACGAGCTCGTCGAAGGGAAGGCAAATGCTCCTTCCCGACTTGAGCTTGAAGTAGTCGACGCGGCTCTCCATGGGCACGATCCACCGGTTCAAGAGATCCCCGGGGCTCACCAGCTGGCGTCCGAAATCGTCGACGATGAACGTACCGTTGAGCGCCTTGACGTGCATCGGGGCCTCGTAGAAATTGGCCACGTCGCTGTAGGCGAGGTCGAGCATTTCCAGCGTCAGTTCGCCGCCCACCATGACCGTTGGCCGCCGGCACGCAACCCAGCGCTGGTCGACGTCGTCCCTTCGCAATCCCTTGCTGTATTCGGGGAGCGCGGACGCCAGGTCCGTGACCTCCCCCGGAATGTGAACGCTGGAATCGAAGACCTGGATGATCTGGCCCTCGACCTCCACGCAGTAGGGCACGAAGATGATGTCGGTGAAGATGTTCCCGACTCGCGTCGCGACGGATGTCTTGCCGTTTCCCGCGGCCCCGTACAAGAGCATCGACCGGCCCGAATTGACCGCGGGACCGATCTGGCGCACGACGCTCGCGGGGATGACGAGGTCGGAGAAGCATTGCTTTATTCGCTCCGGCCCGATTTGTTCGGCGGAAAGCGCCTGTTTCAGGATCTGCTGTTGGAAAGCCGCCAGCGAGACCGGCGCGGGCCCGAGATAATGCGAGCGGCTCTGCGCGTCGGCGGCCACCGTGCGCCCCCGCTCGGTCAAGGCGTAGCGCATCTTCGCCAAGCCGCCGACGCCGCCCGTGCCGCCGCCGGTCCCGGCGCCGAGCGACTGGATCGATTTCATCTCGACGGCGTCATCGAGCAATGATTTGACGATGTTGTACGGCAGCTTGAGCGCGTCCATGAAGTCCGCCGGCGTCTCACGCTGCTCGACGTACATGTACTTGAGCAGCAACGGCGACAGGCTGTTCTGTCCAATTCCGGTGCCCTCGACCGTCTTCGGCGACGTCGGCGCGTACTCGGCGACCGCGTCAAGCTGCTCCTGCGAAAGCACGCCGAGCGCCACGAGGCAGTCATCCAATCGACCGCCGACTTCTTTCTGCTGCACGGCCGCCTTTTCAATGTCGTCGAGACCGACGAGTCCGCGCGCCATGAGAAGCTCTGCCAGCTGCATCTCGCATCCTCCGAATTGCTGAAGCAAACACGTTGCGGGCGACTCGACCGCCGCGAACCCGGCGCCGCCCGCGCCACGCCATTATCCACCGACGATCCCCGATATGCAAAGCCCCGCCGCAGTCGCCGCCTGGATCGCCGAGGCCGCCGCCCCCCGCCCTCGGGCAACGAACGCAGCGCCGAGCGCATCGTTGCGCAGAAGTGACGCCCGCCTTCTTGACGCCGCGCGGCGCTGCGCCCATGTTGCGCGGCTTGGCACTACCCCGTTGCGTATCGCAACTAGCACGTGAATGGTGCGCGCTAATACGATAAAGTCAGGGCATGGCATATTTTCTGAACTTGTTCACCCCGGAAACTTGGGAAGCGTTCCGGAAGCATGGTGCGGGCGTCAGCGGTTTCCGCCACCGCCAACGACGCATGGTGACCGAAGATATACACGTAGGCGACGTATTCCTGTGCTATCTGAGCTACGAAGCCATTTAGTCAATTGCCAACGAAAACCACCTAAGCCACATGAGTGACACCATCATCGTGGAATACGAAGAACACGCTGATGATTGAGTGGAAAGATGCCTCTTGTGGAGAAGCCGCCGCTCTCCAACACCGCGAAATGCCACGCTACAGATTGGCCTGAATGGCTGCGGCAACCAAATCGACTGGCGTTTGAAATTGGTCGTGCAAGGATTTACTGGTTTAAGCTCCAACGAATCGATGAAGGAGAAGTAAATGACTGATTTCGACGGACCAGCTCCAAAAGAGACTAAAACAATTACCTGCCCAAAATGCATGCACCTTAATTCTGGCAAGCGGGAAGTTTGTTCACGCTGCGGAATCATCATGAAGGATTATGTTGAAGTCAAAAATTCCGAACTTGGTGGTTTCATTCAATTAGCCAAAAAATCAGGCGATTGGAGCAAGGTTCCCGAAGTATATATCACCAGAGAGGCCGCTGGAATCATACTCACAACCACCTTTGAAGTTGCTGGACGTCGGGTGCAGCATGAGATTGAAATTTTGACCGCGGAGTGCGTATACGGAATGAATATCTTTAGGGACTTTTTTGCTGGCGTCCGGGATGTTGTTGGAGGGCGAAGTGCTGCAACACAAAAGGTGTTGCGGGATGCACGTAGGACATGTTTGACGGAACTCAGGCGAGAAGCACTGATGATTGGTGCAGATGCTGTAATTGGGGTGAATTTGGCATATAGCGAGTTCAGTGGCGCGGGATTGTCCGGGAAGACAGGAATGTTGTTTCTCGTTGCCAGCGGGACTGCTGTGAAACTCAGAAAAGATGGTGACACGGACTAGGGGAGAGGCTCCGAATGGAGCCTCTTCTCTCGTTAGCATCTGAAAATTTTCCTGGCAGAGTTCGCGGCGTAACGTCCGCGCCATCGGATTGCATCCGACCTTTTCCTATCCGTTCTCTCGACCTATGCGCCAAGTGCCTTGGCGTTGGGCCTTATCCACGCACCTTATCGATTAGCTTTTGAAATCAGCCGAGCGAGGTTGGAGGCGAACTGCTCGACTGAAAGCCACGACTAATACCTGATTACTGAACGCTAACGCCTGGAAGCCGCAATTGAGAGCCGTCCCATGCGAGCTGCATTAGACGGATCGTCCTGCCGTAGCTAGTGCTCCGTGACCCGCTTGACGTAACCTTTGCGCGCGCCCATGTTGCGCGCGCCCGTTCGACCCCTTCCGCCACGCCCTCAATGACCGCACCCGCCCCAGCCCCCGACGCCCGCTGGCAGTTCTGGATCGACCGCGGCGGGACGTTTACCGACATCGTCGCGCGCGGGCCCGCGGGCGAGCTCGTCACCCACAAGCTGTTGTCCGAGAACCCCGGGCACTACGACGACGCCTCGCTCCAGGGCATCCGCGACGTGCTCGGGCTCGACAAGGACTCGGCCCTGCCCGGCGACGCGATCGAGGTGGTGAAGATGGGCACCACGGTGGCGACCAACGCGCTCTTGGAGCGCCAGGGCGAGCGCACCGTGCTGGTGATCACCCGCGGCTTCGCCGACGCGCTCCGCATCGGCTACCAGAACCGGCCCGACATCTTCGCCCGCCGCATCGTGCTGCCCGAGCTGGTCTACGAGCGCGTGATCGAGGCGAACGAGCGCATGAGCGCCGACGGCGAGGTGCTCGAGCCGCTCGACGCGGACGCGCTGCGCGGCGCGCTCGAGGCCGCTTACGCGGACGGCATCCGCTCGGCGGCGATCGTCCTCATGCACGGCTACCGCTATCACGACCACGAGGCGCGGGCCGCCGAAATCGCCGCCGAGATCGGCTTTCCGCAAATCTCGGTGTCGCACCGGGTGAGCCCGCTGATGAAGCTGGTGAGCCGGGGCGACACCACCGTGGTCGACGCCTATCTGTCGCCGATCCTGCGCCGCTATGTCGACCGCGTCGCCGCCGAGCTCGGCGAGAGCCGGCTGATGTTCATGCAGTCGAACGGCGGGCTCACCGAGGCGCGGGCGTTCCAGGGCAAGGACTCGATCCTCTCGGGCCCCGCGGGCGGCGTCGTCGGCGCGGTCAAGGCGAGCGCCATGGCCGGCATCGACCGCATCATCGCCTTCGACATGGGCGGCACCTCGACCGACGTGTCGCACTACGACGGCGAGTACGAGCGCGCCTTCATGACCGAGATCGGCGGCGTGCGCATGCGCGCGCCGATGATGCGCATCCACACCATCGCCGCGGGCGGCGGCTCGATCCTGTTGTTCGACGGCGCGCGCATGCGGGTGGGGCCGCGCTCGGCCGGCGCCGACCCGGGCCCGGCGTGCTACCGCAAGCGCGGGCCGCTCACCGTGACCGACGCCAACCTCATGGTCGGCAAGCTGATCCCGGCGCTGTTCCCCAGGATCTTCGGCCCCGGCCAGGACGAGGCGCTCGACGCCGACGTGGTGCGCGAAAAGTTCGCCGCGCTCGCCGCCGAGATCAGCCAAGCGACCGGCACGGACCTCGGCCCGCAAGAGGCGGCCGACGGCTTCCTCGCCATCGCGGTCGAGAACATGGCGCGCGCGATCAAGGAGATCTCGGTCCACCGCGGCTACGACGTGACCGCGTACACGCTGTGCTGCTTCGGCGGCGCCGGCGGCCAGCACGCGTGCCGGGTGGCCGACGCGCTCGGCATGGAGCGGGTCTTCATCCACCCCCACGCCGGGGTGCTGTCGGCGTACGGCATCGGGCTCGCGGACGTGCGGGTGATGCGCGAGCGCGCGGTCGAGGCGCGGCTCGACGACGCCCTCGTCCCCCGGCTCGAGGCCGAGCTCGACGCGCTCGCGGCCGAGGCGCTGGGCGAGATCGGGAGCCAGGGGGTGCCGGGGGAGAAGGTCCGGCTGCTGCGCAAGCTGCACCTGCGCTACGAGGGCACCGACAGCCCGCTGATCATCGACTTCGCCGACCGGAGCGGCATCGTCGCCGGCTTCGAGCGCGCCCACCGGCAGCGCTACGGCTTCACCGTGCCGGAGAAGGCGCACATCGTCGAGAACGTCGCGGTCGAGGCGGTCGGCGCGATGACCGACATCGCCGACCCGCTGATTGCTTCGCGCACGCAAGGCGCCCCCCAACCGGTCGCGCGGACCGCGATGTTCACCGCCGGCGCGGACCACGATACGCCGGTCTTCGAGCGCGCCGGGCTGATGGCCGGCGACCGCATCGACGGCCCGGCGATCATCGTCGAGGCGACGAGCACCACGGTGGTCGAGCCCGGCTGGCGCGTCGAGGTCAACGACCGCGGGCATCTGCTGCTCTCGCGCGCGTCGCCGGCGGCGCGCGCTTTCGCCGTCGGCACCTCGGTCGACCCGGTGATGCTCGAGATCTTCAACAACCTGTTCATGTCGATCGCCGAGCAGATGGGGGTCACGCTCGAGAACACCAGCTACTCGGTGAACATGAAGGAGCGGCTCGATTTCTCCTGCGCCGTGTTCGACGAGGACGGCGGGCTGATCGCCAACGCGCCGCACATCCCGATCCACCTCGGCTCGATGGGCGAGAGCGTGCAGACGGTCATCGCCGCGCGCCGCGGCGCGATGAAGCCGGGCGACGTCTACGTCCTCAATGCGCCGTATAACGGCGGCACGCACCTGCCCGACATTACCGTGATCACGCCGGTGTTCGACCCGGGCGGCGGCGACATCTGGTTCTACGTCGGCGCGCGCGGCCACCACGCCGACATCGGCGGCATGACGCCGGGCTCGATGCCGCCCGCGAGCAAGACGGTCGAGGAAGAAGGCGTGCTCATCGACAACATGCAGCTCGTCGCCGAGGGCCGCTTCCTCGAGACCGAAATGCGCGCGCATCTCGCGTCGGGCCGCTGGCCGGCGCGCAACCCCGACCAGAACATCGGCGACCTGAAGGCGCAGGTCGCCGCGTGCGCCCGCGGCGTCCAGGAGCTCGGGAAGATGGTGGCGCATTACTCGCTCGAGACGGTCAAGGCGTACATGCGCCACGTCCAGGACAACGCCGAGGAATCGGTGCGCCGGGTGCTCGACGTGCTCAAGGACGGCGCGTTCGCCTACGAGATGGACGGCGGCGCCGTCATCCGCGTCGCCATCACCATCGACAAGGCGGCGCGGCGCGCGCGCATCGACTTCACCGGCACCTCGGCGCAGCAGCCGAGCAACTTCAACGCGCCCTCGGCGGTGTGCCGCGCCGCGGTGCTCTACGTCTTCCGCACGCTGGTCGACGACGAGATCCCGCTCAACGACGGCTGCCTCAAGCCCATCGACATCGTCATCCCCGAAGGCTCGATGCTGAGTCCGCGCTACCCCGC
>JACZUY010000129.1 GCA_022572945.1 Pseudomonadota bacterium | reverse complement strand
CCGGCCCGAGGCCGCATGAGCGGGGGGCGAAGATGACCGGCACGCTCGGAACGCTGTTGGCGGCCGCCGCGTTCTTCGTCGCCAGCCACCTGGTCTTGTCGAGCCCGGCACTGCGCGCGCCGCTCGTCGCCCGCCTGGGCGAACGCGCATTCCGCGGCCTTTACTCGGTGGTCGCGCTGGCGGCGCTGGTGTGGCTGATCCGCGCTTATGGGGCGGCGCCCTACGTCGAGCTGTGGCCGCACTCCGCGTGGGCGCGACACGTGCCGCTGGTGGTGATGCCGGTCGCCGCGATCCTGCTGGTCTGCGGCCTGACGACCAAGAGCCCAACCGCGATCGGCGGCGGCGCGCCGGCGGCGGACGACCCCGCACCCGGCATCCTCAAGGTCACGCGCCATCCGGTGATGTGGGCGATCGTCCTGTGGGCGCTCGCGCACGCGCCGCCCAACGGCGACGCCGCGTCGCTGATCCTGTTCGGCGCGCTGGCGGCGCTTTCGGCCGCGGGCATGCCGTCGATCGACCGCAGGCGCCGCAAGGCCCTGGGTGTCGCGTGGGAGCGGGTGGCGCGGACGACCTCGGTGCTGCCGTTCGCCGCGATGGCCTCGGGCCGCGCCAAGCTACGCTTCGGCGAGATCGGCGTCTGGCGCATCCTCGGCGGCGTCGCGCTCTATGTCGCGCTGCTCCTTCTCCACGCGCCCGTCATCGGCCCGAGCGCGCTGCCGGGTTAGGGTTCGCCCCCCCGCAATTAAGATCAATGCGTTGATCTTGATCGACGCAGCCAAGCCAACACACTGGACAGGAACGATAAATTTCACACCACCAAGTCACCAAGACACCAAAGCGTCGAGGCGGGCATGACTCGCGCAGCTACCCCCGCCCCATCTTGAGCAGCCTTAGGCGGAGCGCGTTGAGCTTGATGAAGCCTTCGGCGTCGCGCTGGTCGTAGACGCCGTCCGCCTCGAAGGTGACGAAGTCCTGGCGATAAAGACTCTGGGGCGACTTGCGCCCGACCACGCTCACCGAGCCCTTGTAGAGCTTGAGCCGCGCCGTGCCGGCGACGTTCTCCTGGCTCTTGTCGATCGCCGCCTGCAGCATCTCGCGCTCGGGCGAGAACCAGAAGCCGTTGTAGACCAGCTCGGCGTAGCGCGGCATCAGCTCGTCCTTGAGGTGCTGGGCGCCGCGATCGAGGGTCAGGCTCTCGATCGCCCGGTGCGCCGCCAACAGCACGGTGCCGCCGGGGGTTTCGTAAACGCCGCGCGACTTCATGCCGACGAAGCGGTTCTCGACCAGGTCGACGCGCCCCACCCCGTGCGCGCCGCCGATCTCGTTGAGCCGGGTGAGCAGCGCCGCCGGGCTCGAACGCTCACCGTCCACCGCCACCGCGTCGCCGCGCTCGAACTCGATCTCCACGTAAGCCGGCTCGTCGGGCGCCGCCTCGGGCGCGACCGTGCGGCTGTAGACGTGCGCGTCGGGCTCGGCCCACGGGTCCTCGAGCGCCTTGCCCTCCGAGCTCACGTGCAACAGGTTGGCGTCGATCGAGTAGGGCGCCTCGCCGCGCGCATCGCGCGCGATGGGAATCTGGTGCTGCTCGGCGAACGCGACGAGCTTGGCGCGCGAATCGAGGTCCCATTCGCGCCACGGCGCGATCACCCGGATGTCGGGCTTGAGCGCGTAATACGCGAGCTCGAAGCGCACCTGGTCGTTGCCCTTGCCGGTGGCGCCGTGGGCGACCGCGTCGGCGCCGGTGGCCTCGGCGATCTCGACCTGGCGCTTGGCGATCAACGGCCGCGCGATCGCGGTGCCGAGGAGGTAGACGCCCTCGTAGAGCGCGTTCGCCCGGAACATCGGGAACACGTAGTCGCGCACGAACGCCTCGCGCAGGTCCTCGACGAAGATCTCGCTGGCGCCCAGCGTCTCGGCCTTGGCCCGCGCCGGCTCGATCTCCTCGCCCTGGCCGATATCGGCGGTGAACGTCACCACCTCGCAGCCGTACCTCTCCTGCAGCCACTTGAGGATGACCGAGGTGTCGAGCCCGCCCGAGTAGGCGAGCACGACCTTTTTCACGTCGCTCGTCATGGCCAAGGTTCCTCACGCCCGCGAAGGCGCGCAGTATAGGCGAAGCGCCCGCGCCGGCAACCGCCGCGACCGCAAAGCCTGGAAAGCCGAATTTTACCATCGGCCATCGAGAATGACCGATGGGCGTTCCATCGGCACGCAGCCCAAATCTTCTATCGGCCAAAACTTGGCCGCATTAGCGGCGACGCCCAATTATTGCGATCAAGGCTGGCGCGCTTGCCAGCGGTCATTATGAGCGGGTCATAATGCCCGCTGGTATTACACGATACTGGTCTCGTGGAGCGGCGCGTTGTCGATGACGCGCCGATACGTCATGCGCGACAGGTCGAGAGTGACGAAGCGGCCGTCGAGAATCAGCTCGGCCATCGCCCGGCCGATCGCCGGGGCCTGCTGGAGGCCGTGGCCCGACAGACCGCAGGCGACATGGAAGTTTTCGAGTCCCCCGGTCCACGGGCCGATAATGAGGTTCTCGTCGAGCGTGTTGGTGTCATAGTGGCAGGCCCAGGCTTGCCCGGGCTTGAGCGCCTCGAACGCGGGCACCCGCGCCGCCAGCAGCGGCCAGACGACCGCCTCGAAGTAGTCGTAATCGACCTCGAAGTTGAAGCCCGGCGCCTCGTCGGGGTCCGCGCGGCCGGCGAGGTAGCCCGCGCCCTCGGGGCGGAAGTACATGCCCGAATGATCGATCACCAGCGGCAGCGGCTCGAGCTCTTCGCGGATCTCGAAGAAGTAGACCATGCGCCGCAACGGCGCGATCGGCAGCGGCATGCCGACCATCGCGCAAATTTCTCCCGACCACGCCCCGGTGGCGTTGACCACCGTTCCGGCCTTGCGCAATCCGCCCGATTTGAGGCGCACGCCCTCGACGCGCGCCCGACCGCTCTCGATGTCGACGACCTCGTCGTCGAGATACGCGACGCCGAGGCTGCGCGCCTTGCGGCGGAAGCCCTGCAACGCGGCGTGAGGATCGAGCCAGCCGTCCTCGCGCCCGAACGAGCCGGCGGCGACGCCGTCGAGGTTGAGCGACGGGAAGCGCGCGGCGAGCGCGTCGCGGTCGAGAATCTCGACCGGCGCGCCGAGGCTGCGCTGCAAACGATGATTCGCCTCGAGCACCGCGAGCCCGTCCTCGCGGGCGATGAAAAGATACCCCTGCTGCCTGAAATCGAGCGGCGCCGGCGTACCGTCGACCGCCATCAGCGTGGCGAAATCGCGGTAGACGCCGAGGCCGTATTGCGACATCAGCACATTCTCGGGCAGGCTGAACTGCTGGCGCACGCCGCCCAGCGAGCGCGTCGTCGAGGCATGCTCGTAGGTCGGGTCGCGCTCGACCACGCACACCCGTCCGGCGCGGCCGTCGCGCGCCAGGTGGTAGGCGATGCTCGAGCCGATGATCCCGCCGCCGATGATGATGATGTCGTCCACCGCGCCCCCGCGAGTCGCTGCCGGCGTCAGCGTAGCGGGAATCAGCCGCCGGCGGGAGCGTCTGCGAGCCGGTCGATCGCGCCCCTGACCGCGGCGTGGTCCGAGCTTCCGGCCGGCAGCACGGCGAGCAGCCGGTTCCAGTAGGCGCGGGCCTCCGCCGGGTTGCCGCGCTGCGCCTCGGCGAGCCCCAGGTGCCACAGCGCCACCGGGTTCGCCGGGTCGATCCCGGCGAGCCGCAGGAACACCGTGACCGCCTGATCGGGCACCGGCGCGCCCTCGGGTGCGGCGAGCGCGATCGACTCGGCGTACTCGGCGAGGACGGCGGGGTCGCCGGGCGCGAGCCCGGCGGCCCGGGCGTAAGCGTCACGCGCCTTGTCAGGCTCGCCGAGCACGCCGTACGAGCGGCCGAGCCGGCGCCAGCCTTCGACGTCGTCGGGGCTTTCCTCAAGCCGCTCGGCGAGCCGCCCGACCATGGAACGGATCATGGCCGATTGCTCGTCGCTCGACATGGATTGGGCGACGGCGATGTCCTCGGCGGTGGGGCCAGGGCCGGCGGGACTCGGCGCGGCGGGGCTCATTGCCGCGACCGGAACGCCTTCGAGACCGTCGGGAACTGGCACCCCGAGCGTCTCCGACACGCTGGTGATCTGTTCGCGCAAGGCGTCCATCCAGGGCGCGTCCGCCGGTGATTCCCGGGCGAAGGCAATCCATTCGTCGAGGGCGACCCGGTATTCCCCCGACTGGGCATGGGCGAGGCCCAGGTAAAACCGCGCGGCGGGGTGGCCGGGGTCCAGGCTCTGCAGCGTCTCGAAATCCTTGATGGCGGCCGGGCTGACCACGCCGCCGGTGGCCAAGACGCGAGTTTCCGCCAGGCTAGCGATGAGATCCGGGTCCGCGCCGGCGAGTTTCCGGGCGCGCTCCAAGGCGGCGACGGCTTCCAAATAGCGTCCCAGCACGCCATAGGACCGTCCCAGCATGATCCAGCCCTCGAGGTCGTCGGGCTCGTTCTCAAGGCGCTCGGCGAGGCCTGCGACCATGGCCTCGACATCGGGGCCGGCGGCGTCCCCGGCCGTCTCCGGCGCGGGGCGCTGGCGCGCGGCGAACGGGCGGTCGTCGAGGCCGGGGGAGCCGAGGCCGAGGTACAGGCTGCCGGCGGCGAGCGGAATCGCGATGGTGATTGCGAACGCGGCGATAACGCGCGGGGGACCGGTCGCGCCACGGCCGCCGGCGGCCTCGCCGGCCTCGATTCGAAGCCGCCGGCGGCGGAGCCGGACTGGACGCCCCGAGTGTGGGTTCTCCTGGCCGAAATCGCCTTTCGGGACAAGGAATACGACAAGGTGCGCACTACGGTCGAAGAGCTTCGCAATCGCTGGCCGGAAACGAAGGTCTTGTATCAGGCCGATGAAATCCTCGGCCGCAGCTACAAGAACCAGGCTCAATTCGAGAAGGCTCGGGCCGCGTTTGGGCGTGTGATCGCGGACAAATGGGGCCGGGAAACCGAAACGGCGGCAAAATGCCAGGCCATGCTCGCCGACACGTTTCTGCTGCAGAAAAACTACAAAGCGGCCCAGAGTGCGTATCTCAAGGTTGCCATTCTCTACGAGTATCCCGAATTGCAGGCCCCGGCACTGTTTAAGGTTGCAGAGTGCGACGAGGTGCTCAACCAGTGGAAAGACGCCGTCAAGACCTACGAAAGCCTGCTGAAAGAATTTCCGAGCAGCGAACAAGCAGCCCAAGCCCGGAAGCGACTTCAGGTTGCCCGAAAAAAGGCATCCGGGTAAGGTACCGCGTGGAAGTCGGCAGGAGCCAGTCGACAGGAGGCAGTATGCAGTCAGCAGTCAGCAGTCAGCAGTCAGCAGGAGGCGGAGAGGAGGAATCTCTCGTTTCTCGCGCTCTGACTGCCTCCTGCTTACTGCCGACTGCCTACTGCTTCGTGTTCGCCCTGTTTCTTGCAGCGATCGATCCCGTCCAGGCTCAGCAAGCGACAACATCCCCAGCGCAATCGCCAACGGCCCCCGTCGTTTCTGTCGAGCAGCGGAGTTCGTCATTGCCCGCAAACGCGCCAACCAAAAAACAGAGCAAACACAGCGCCATTCCGACCAACTTGCTCGATATGCGTGCCGCATTGGGCGATTTTTTCCTGATCGTCTTTCTCGCCGCGTCGGTGATTGCCGTCTGGTTTGCCATCGAGCGGATTGTGGTGCTGCGCCGGTCCCGCGTGATTCCCCGCCCGTTCGTCGAGCGGTTTCTTCGGCACCTGGAACAGGGAGCGCTGGACCGCGAGCGGGCTTTGAAGCTCTGCGAAGAAAGCAAGAGTCCGGTGGCTTCCGTCTTTGCGCACGGAATCCGCAAGTGGGGCAAGCCCAGCGTCGAAGTTGAACAGGCTATCATCGACGGGGGTGAGCGCCAGGTCAGCCAACTGCGCAAAAATCTGCGCGTGCTCAACGGCGTGGCGACTGTCACGCCCCTGTTGGGATTGTTGGGGACGATTTTCGGCATGATTCAAGCTTTCAACGAAATCGCCCATGCCGACGCCATGGGAAAGGCCGATCAGCTCGCCGTGGGAATTGCGATGGCACTGCTGACGACGGCCGCGGGCCTCTTAATCGCGATTCCCTCGTTGATTTTGTACCTGTTTCTTGCCGGCCGTGTTGATTCGTTGGTCATGGAGATGGACCTGTTGGCTCAGGACGTGGTGCAGCTCATCTCGGCCGAGGCGCTGGCCGATGACCTGCGGCGCTACTTGCACGGTGACACGATTAGTGCTCGGCCCATCACGCGTACCGATCGCGTCTGGCGGTCGATCCGTCGAAACCCGATCGTGGCCAGCTTCATGCTCGCGGTCTTCCTCGGGCTGACCGGCGGGATCGTGCACTTGTCGCGTCTGTCCGGCAACTTGATGGAGCAGACGGCGCTCGAGACGGCCAAAATGCACTCCGACATGCTTGATCGCATGAACGCGCTGTACAGTTCGGCCGTGGCCTCGCCCATGCGCGGCATGGGCATCGACGTGACCCACGATTTCGCACAA
>JACZUY010000128.1 GCA_022572945.1 Pseudomonadota bacterium | reverse complement strand
GGGCGATGCCAGGCGAAACGAAATCTTGCGCCCGGTCGTAATACGACGTCTCGACAACGTACTCCTGTCCGTCGCGCGGCTGATGCGAAAGCCTGACACCCACGGTCAGCTCCCGCGAATCGCGCTTATCCAGGCCACGCAAGACCGCGAACGAAGGACCGCCGCTATCGTCGGGGAAGCTCTTGGCCAGGCTGTCGGCGAAGCGCGACGTGAGGCGCAGCACCGTCGTATCCGAAGGCGCGAGCGCGATGTTGCCATTGACCGTCTTGCCGGTGAACGCGCTGCCCTCGACGGGCTCGCCGTTGTCCACGTACGCGGCGCTGAGCGCGAAATCGCCGGACGCGACAGGCCCGCGCAGCTCCGCCCACCCGCGGCGGTACCCGAAGCGGCCGCCGCTGAGCTGCGCTGTTGCGCGCATCTCGGGCGCGCCGTCGCGGGTAATGATGTTGATGACGCCGCCAATGGCGTCCGAGCCGTAGACCGCGGAAAACGGTCCGCGGATGACCTCGATGCGTTCGATGCTCCCGGGATCCAACGTCGTGAAGTCGAACGACCCGCCGCGGCTGTTGGTCGGGTCGTTCACGCGCACGCCGTCGAGCAGCACCAGCGTAAAATTCGGATCGCTTCCCCGTAGAAAGACGGAGCTAACCCCGCCGCGCCCACCGGGCCGGTCGATATGCACGCCGGGAACTTGGCGCAGCAGTTCGATGGTACTCACCGGAATTCGCGCCTCGATCTGCTCACGGGTGATGACCGTGACGCTCCCAGACGTCTCGGCCGGCCCCTCGGGAATACGCGAGGCCGTGACGACGACCGGTTCCGCCACCGTCACCGCTTGGGTCTGTGCCCAAACGCCATATGCAGGGAACGTCGGCACCGTCGCCAATCCGAATAGAACGGCAAGTGCGCGGCGGCGGATCATCCTTCGATCATTCGCTGTGCTGCACCTGTCGGCCCGAGTTCGTGGAATCGCGGACCGCGAGCATGCTCGTACTTGACCGTTCATTGTTAGACACCACCAAAACAGTCCGGAAGTCATTGCAAGCGGGGCTTGGTAGGTCGGCGATCGTGCGATCCACCTTCGTCGCCAGTGGCGATCTCGACCCCACCTGCCCCGCGCGGGCAGCGGCTCGCCTTACATCGCCGCCCGTCGAAGCAAGCGGCGTCGCCTGAGCCAATCCAAGATCGTGTGTCCGCCCGCGACCAGGAGGACGATCTCCGCAGGATTGAGAGGAAGCCCGTATTTGGGATTGCCGAACGACAAGTTGATGGCGAGGAAGTAACCGGCCGTAAGGACGAGGAAGATCACGATCGACCGTTGGGCGGGGTCCCTCAGGCCGGCGAACAGGCCGACGAACTGCACCGGCAAGGCGAGAAGGACCGCGAACTGCGCGACCGCCCAAATGAACATGAACGGCTCGGTGAAGACGACGGCCATGAAGTTCGCGATTTTTTCGCCGGTCGTCGAACCTTGCACGGTCGAGAAAAACTTGGGGTCCTGTTTGAGCTGATCGCCCACTTCGTAGAGCATCGTTTGCACGACGGAGCGAACGGCGCTATCGGCCACCGCGAGGGCGAAGATCAACGGGGGAACCTCCGACAAGAGCTGGAGCGCCACCCGGCGGCGGACACCGTCAACGATGACCGGGTTTCGGCGCTCCGCTTCGGTCAGATCGGCAATCCCCGCGGCTACCAGCTCGTGCGCCTTGCTTTCAATCGACGCGCGATCGCAATCGGCATCGTTCCTGAGGCAGGGGTACACGAGCTCCAACGCGTGGTTGCCCGACTGCGTGGTGACGACCGGCGAACCATACGCCGCGTAGGTGGCGATGAGGCGAGGCGACAACAGCGCGACCATGATCGCGACCGGCACGAGAGCATGGCCGAGCGCCGTGAGCCACCGCGTCCCCCGGTTGGCCACCAGAAGGTAGGCAAGAATAGGGACAAGCAGGTAGGGGAAGAACATCAGCACCGGCCGTGTGAGCAGCGCCAGGCCGAACGCCAAGCCGGCCCCGACCAGGAGAAGGCGCCAATGTCGGCTCCTCGATGCCCAAACGCAGGCGCACAGCCCCCAGGTAAAGAGGTCGACGAACAAGCTGTCGCTGAGCACCCAGGCCGCGTACACGACGAAGGCGGGCCAGACGCAAGCGAGCAAAGCCGCTGGAGCGAACCATCGGCGGTTCAACGCGGCTGCGATCAGGCCGAGGGCCAACACGGTGAGCGCGTTGGCGACCGCCTGAACGGCCGTTACAGCGGCGAGGCTTTCGCCTCTGGCGAGCCAAAAGATCGCGGCGACGAACGCAGGATACACAGGCATCCGGCCGAAGTCCGGGTTCGGCTCGCCGTCGATGACGCGCACGACCTCGCCGTGTTCAAGAATGCTTACCGCACGCCATATGTACTTTCCGGTATCGCTGCCGTTGTCGTAGCTGCCGTCGAAGGCTGGGACGAGCTGGTGGTATGCGAGCCGAACGGCAAGCGCGATGAGAAAAATCACAACAGCTTGGCGTTTCGTCATCTCAACGGGCAGACAACAGGCGCTTCATCGAACAGGGTTTTGCATGCCTATGGGGAGCCCCCGCTGTACCCGGCAGAGCAAGAGCCGGTCGACCGACCGGGCTCCGCGAAGCACGCAATCTATACTGGGTTGTCCCGGCCTGCGCCACCCACCTCCAATCGGCTCGATCCCAGACGCTGTCGCCAACATGGAATCAGAGCCGTTACCAAAGAAACCCGCGTCTCGGGATTCTCGCCCGCCGGCGCGATTATAGAATGAAAACCACCCTGCTCGTCGTCATCGGCGACCTCGACCTCGGCGGCGCCGAGCGGCATCTGGCGCAGGTGCTGCCGCGGCTTCCGCGCGATCGCTACCGCGTGCTCGTCTACACCCTGAGCCACAAGGGCGCGCTCGCGCCCCAATTGGAGGCCGCCGGCATATCGGTCATCGAGCCGCCCGGCTCGGCGTTCCTCCGGCGTTGGCTGGGGCGGCGCGTCCGGCGCACGCTGTTGCTCGCGGTCTCGACGGCAAGGCTCCTCGCCCTGATGCTGCGGGAGCGGCCGGCGGTGGTCCATCTGTTCCTTCCCGAGGCGTACATCGTCGGCGGTCTTTGCGCGCTCGCGGCGCGCTGCCCGGCGCGGGTGATGAGCCGCCGCAGCCTCAACGTCTACCAAAACGCCTATCCCCTCGCCCGCCGCGTCGAGCGCTGGCTTCATCCGCGCATGCAGGCGATCCTCGGCAATTCGGCCGCGGTGGTCGGCGAGCTGCGCGCCGAGGGCGCGCCGCCCGACCGGCTGGGACTGCTCTACAACGGTGTCGATGTCGCGCCGCTTGCGGTCGAGCCGGGCGTCGCGCGGGAACAGCTGGGGATCGCCGATGACGCGCTGGTGATGCTCCTCGTCGCCAACCTGATCGCCTACAAGGGCCACGCCGATCTGTTGCAAGCGCTCGGCCGCGTGGGCGGCGAGTTGCCCGAGGGCTGGGTGTTGCTGTGCGCCGGCCGCGACGACGGCCCCGGCGGCGACCTCAGGGCCGAGGCCGCCGCGCTCGGCATCGGCGGCGGCGTGCGCTGGCTCGGCGAGCGCTCCGACGTGCCAACGCTCCTGGCGTGCGCCGACATCGGGCTGTTGTGCTCGCACCAGGAGGGCTTCTCGAACACGATCCTCGAGGGCATGGCCGCGGGGCTGCCGATGATCGTGACGGATGTCGGCGGCAACCCCGAATCGGTGGTCGATGGCGTCACCGGAATGGTGGCGCCGCCCCGCGACCCGCGCGCCCTGGGCGACGCCATCCTCGCGCTCGCGCGCGACCCCGAACGGCGCAAGGCCATGGGCGAGGCCGGCCGCCGGCGGGCGGTCGAAAGCTTCTCGCTCGAAGCCTGCGTCGCGCGTTACCAACGTCTCTACGACGCGCTCACCTCGAACGACCGCCGGCCGGTGACCGAAGTGGTCTCGGGCGACGACGCCCCCTGCCCGGCTCAGCGCACGTAGGACGCGCCGTTGACGTCGATCGTCGCGCCGGTGGCGTGGCGCGCGAGGCCCGAGGCGAGGAACACCACGACGTTGGCGACATCTTCGGGTTCGGCGACCTCGCCGAGCGGGATTTCGCGCACAACGGGCGCCTCGCCGTGGTCGCGGAAATAATCCTCGGCCATGTCGGTGCGGACGAAACCGGGGGCGACGACGAAGGCGGTGATGTTTTCGGCGCCGAAGCCGCGGGCGATCGTGCGGGTGAGCGCCACCATCCCCGCCTTCGAGGCGGCGTAGTGGGTGTAGTCGGGAGCGTCGCCGCGGAAGGCGGCGCGGCTCGCCACGTTGACGATGGCGCCGCCGCCGCGCTCGCGGAAGTGGCGCACCGCCTCGCGGCACAGATGCGCCGCCGCGACCAGGTTGACGCGCAGCGTGCGCGCCCAGACCTCGGCCCAGACGTCGAAATCGGCGTCCACGCCGGCGGCGACGTAAATGCCGGCATTGTTGACCAGCACGTCGACGCGGCCCTTCCAGGCGACCGCCTCGCGCCACAAACCGGGGACCGCCGCCCCGTCGTCGAGGTCGGCGGCGAGGATGCGGCAGCGCCCGGCGCCGACCTCGTCGGCGAGCGCTTCCGCGCGGTCGCGGCTTCGCCCGTAGTGCAACACGACCTCGCCGCCGGCGCCGGTGATCGCGCGAACGATCGCGGCGCCGATCCCGCGCGAACCGCCGGTCACGAGAACAACCTTCCCATTCAGATCGATCATCGTCTTGCCTCCCTTGCCTGGTCGACCGCCGACATGCTCAATACCAAAGGAACCCGATATTGAGCCATTTCACCGAGGCGATTTTTGCCGCTGGCCAGGAGCGAGTTGCGCCGTAGTGCGGGCCACTTCAAGCGACGAGCGACGCCGCCAGCGGCAAAAAGCGCCCGGCCCGCAGGGTGGGGCAAATCGGTCCGCCGCGTTCGTTGCGTCGCTCGCGCGATGCCCTGGCATCGCGCTCCGCGCCGCGCCTGCCCGGGCGAACCGATTTGCACCCATGAAATGGATCAATATCGGGTTCCTTTGGTATCATGACATGACGAGCCCGTGAAACAACGGTGGTTTCTCGCGGCGCAACCGCCGCCTTGACGTCACAACGGTCATCGCAACCGGCATGAAAATCGTCTCGTATACGGGTCTGTTCGCCGGCCTGGCCGCGATTGCCGTGCTCGTCGCGTGGCAGGGGTTCGGCAACGTCGCCGGCGTTCTCGCCACGCTCGGCTGGGCGGTGCTGCTGTTGCCGCTGATGTGGTTGCCGCAGCTGTGCCTCAACGGCGCGTCGTGGCGGCTTCTGTTCGCGCCCGGCCGGGCGCCGGATCTCGCGGGCTCGCTGATCGGCATGTGGGTGGCGTATTCGGTGGGCACGCTGCTTCCCACCGCGAGCATCGGCGAGGAAGTGGTCAAGGCGCGCATGGCGATCCACCGCGGGGCGCGCGGGGTGGACGCGAGCGCTTCGGTGGTGCTCGACAAGACGGTGCAGGCGGTGAGCCTTCTGTTATGGGGGCTGATCGGCGTTGTGGCGCTCGTCTGGATGGCGGCGTCGGACGAGGTCGTCATCGCCGCGTTGGTCGGCTCGGCGCTGCTCGCGGCGGGCATCGGCGGCTTCATCATGGTCCAGCACGCCGGCGCCTTCGGCTTTTTTGCCCGATTCTTCGCCCGGTTGCGGCCGTCGGGCGACCATCGCGAGCTGGTCGACGACGCGAGCGAGGTCGACGCGGCGATTCGCGCGCTCTATCGCAACCCCGGCCGATTCGCGCTGTCGTGCGGCGTGCGTTTGGCCGGACGGATGGTGATGACCGCCGAGATCATGCTCGCCGCGCACCTGATGGGACACCCGCTCACGCTCGTCGAAGCGATTATGCTGCGCAGCCTCGCGACGGCGCTGCGCGGCGCGGCGTTCGTCGTGCCCAGCGGGTTCGGCGTGCAGGAAGGCGGCTTCGTCGTCCTCGGCGCGCTCGCCGGGCTCTCGCCCGAGTTCGCGCTGGCGTTGTCGCTCGCCACCCGGGCGCGCGAGCTGATCGTCAGCGTGCCGGGCGTGCTCGCCTGGCAGCACGCCGAAGGCCGGGCGCTGTGGAAGCGCCGCAACGCGCGCGAGCGCACCGGCTGAGCCGGCTCAGAGATGGAACCAGCCGAGCCACTGGCCGGGATAGGCGAGGACGTAGCGTTCGAGTAACCCGACGTACTGGCGCAGCGCGGCGGCGGACGCCTCGCGCCGCCCGAGCGAGCGGTCGATGTCGAGCGGGGGCTCCACGAACACGGTGAAGCCCCCGCTCGCGTTCCGCAGCGGGAACACCGGCAGCAGCGCGGCCCCCGACCGGTGGGCGAGCGCCGGGGCCCCGGCGGCGAGGTCGATTTCGCCTTTCAGGAACGGCAGGCTCGACCCCTCTTGCGTCTTGCTCCGCACCGAGATCGAGACCACGCCGTTTGCCGCCAACCGCTGCTCGAGGACCTCGAGGGCGCCGGCCGAGCCGTTCAGCGACATCACCACGCGCTCGCCCAGATAGCGGCATTCGATCGCCGTTTGGACGCGGTTGAGGCAGTGCATCCCGAACCGCGTCGCGGAAAAGCCGTGGCTCAAGTGGCTCAGGTGGCT
>JACZUY010000010.1 GCA_022572945.1 Pseudomonadota bacterium | reverse complement strand
GTCCCGACATCGAGGCGCTGCAGTTCAGCAGCGGCTTCGACGTCAAGGTGGGGCGCGCCCGCCGCGCCGCCGTGCTCGAGCTTCTGGCGCTGGTCAATGCAGCCATGTGGCTCGGACATTTCGAGCTGTGCTCTGACGACGGCCTGGTCGCGTTCCGCCACACCATGCTGCTGCGCGGCGGGTGCGGCGCGACGCCCGAGCAGATCGTCGATCTCATCGCCGGGTCGCTCGAGGCCTCGGAGCGCTACTACCCCGCGTTCCACTTCGTCGTCTGGGGCGGCATGCCGCCCGCCAAGGCGATGGCGGCTTCCATGATGGAGACGATGGGCGAGGCGTGAGCGTGCCCGCCGGACCGATCCTGCTCGTCGGCTGCGGCAAGATGGGCGGCGCCCTGCTCGCGGGCTGGATCGCCCGCGACCTCGCGGTCGCCGACATCGCCGTGGTCGAACCGGGCGAAGCGGCCGCGGCGGCGGCGCGGTCGGCCCACGGGGTGACGGTGGTTTCGGAAATCGGGGCGCTGGCGGCGGATTTCGCGCCCCGCGTCGTGGTCTTGGCGGTCAAGCCGGCGGTGATGGACGCGGTGGTTCCACCCTACCGGCGCTTCGTCGGCCCCGGGACCGTGTTCCTCTCGATCGCCGCGGGCAAGACGATCGGCTATCTCGCCCGCCGGCTCGGGGAGCCGGCGGCGATCGTCCGCGCGATGCCGAACATGCCGGCCGCTGTCGGCCGTGGAATCTCGGTGCTGTGCGCCAATGCGGAGGCCAGCGCCGCGCAGGCCGGGGACTGCCGCGCGCTGCTCGCGGCGGTGGGCGAGGCGGTGGTGATCGACGACGAATCGCTCCTCGACGCGGTCACCGCGGTCTCGGGGAGCGGCCCGGCCTACGTGTTCCTGCTCATCGAATGCCTCGCCGCGGCCGGCGCCGAGGCCGGGCTCCCGCAAGCGCTCGCCGCGCGGCTCGCCCGCGCCACCGTGTGCGGCGCCGGGGCGCTCGCCGAACAATCGCCCGAGCCGGCCGCGACCCTGCGCCGCAACGTCACCAGTCCGGGCGGCACCACCGAGGCCGCGCTCGAGGTGCTGATGGCCGGAAACGGCCTCGAGCCGCTGCTCACCCGGGCGGTCGCCGCCGCCACGCGGCGCTCGCGCGAGCTCGCCGACTGATTCCGGGAACTCGAACGAGTCATACCACCGGTCATCAAGAATGACCGATGGGCGTTCGATCGGCACGCAGCCTTGACGCAAGCATAAGCCGCGGCGCGCAAGTATTGCGATCGAAGCTGGCGCGCTTGCCAGCGGATTCATGACCCGATCCTTGGGTTCGTGGGCTCGTCGGCAATCACGACCAGCCAAGGTGTATATACACCTATCATGCGGCCGCGCCTCGATGAGCGCGTGAGCCTGTACACCGTTTGAACGCAGCAAGGGCACGACAATTGTGCATTTGCGTATCGGACAGGCGCCCGATCGCGCCCGTTGGCAACCGCTCCCACAGCCGCTACAGTATTCTTGATCGAACGCGGGCAGCACCGTGGCAGGGCGGTAAGCTAAGGCCCACTTCGCGCGAGGCCGTCATGGTCAAGAAGGCCGACATTCCCCGGCACATCGTCGCCGCCGCGCTCGAGTTGGCGGCGGTGCAGGGCTGGCGCGACACCAGGCTTGGCGATATCGCCGCGGCCGCCAAGCTGCCGCTCGCCCAGGTTCTCGCGGTCTACCCGTCGAAGGCCGCGATCGTCGCCGCGTTCACCCGCGAGATCGACGAGGCGGTGGTCAAGGTCGAGGACCCCGACCTCGCCGCGCAGCCCGTGCGCGACCGGCTGTTCGACGTGATCATGCGTCGGTTCGACGCGCTCGGTCCCCACAAGGCGGCGGTGCGGGCGATCGTCCGCGACACCGCCCGCGACCCGGCGGCGGCGGTCTGCGCCGCCTGCGCGCTCGGGCGGTCGATGGCGTGGATGCTCGAAGCGGCGCGCGTCGACGGCTCCGGGCTGTCGGGGCTGGTGCGGAAAAAGGGGCTCGGCGCGGTCTATCTTTCGGTGCTGTGCGTCTGGCTCAACGACGACAGCGAGGACATGGCCAAGACGATGGCGGCGCTCGACCGGCGGTTGCGCCAGGCGGAGAACCTGGTGATGTTGTGCCGCCTGCCGCGCCCGCGGCGCCGCGAGCCGGAACCCGAGGCGGAACCCGAGGCGGGTTGACGGCGTCGCCGAACCGCGCGCCCGCGCCCCGATGGGCGGCTCCAAGCCGCGCGGTCATTCCGCGTCACACAAACATTGTGCGGTGCAGCAATTGGCTCTTGACAACCAGTTCAGGCGAGCCCATATACAGTTTATGGTGCAGTGCAACATGGCGCTGCCCGAATCAGGAAGTCAGGAGAATGTCATATGTCGAAGTCCAACGCGGCCCCAAGCTTCGATCCCGCCGCCGTGTTCGCGTCGTGGAAGCCGGTTGACGTCGAGGCGCTGATCGCGGCGCAGCGGCGCAATGTCGAGGCGCTGACCGCCGCCAACAAGGCCACGGTCGACGGCGCCAAGGCCCTCGCCGCCGTCCACACCGAGTTCGTCCGCGGCGCGGTCGACGGTTGCGCCACGGCGTGGAGCGAGCTGCTGGCGGTCAAGGACCCGAAGGTCGGCGTCGCCAAGCAGGCCGGGCTGGCCAAGGCGGCGTACGAGAGTTCGCTCGCCAATCTGCGCGAGCTCGGCGAGATCGCGACCAAGGCGCAGTTCGAGACGTTCGAGGCGCTCAACAGCCGCCTCATCGAGGGTTTCGGCGAGCTCCAGACGCTCGCCAAGAAGGCGTAATTATTCCATCGGTCATCAAGAACGACCGATGGGCGTTCAGTCGCCACGCAGGCTTCCGCCGCATAAGCGGCGGCCCGCAGTCGCGGGCTCCGGATTTCAAACCGATCCAATCGTTTCGAAATCCGGTATAACCGCCTGATCCGACCTCGGCGCGAATCGCGCCGAGGCTCGTCAAAAGGGGCCGCCCCCGGGGGCGGCCCCTTTTCGTATTCGCGTTCTCGCCGCGGCCGCGTCTCGGTTTGAAACGTGATCCGGCTTGAAACCGCAAGGCGGACTTGAACGTCGGCTTAGCCGACGAAAGCGGCCGTCGTTCCGGTGCGGCGATTGAGTCCGGGCATGGCCAAGAACCGACATCCGAGGCCAGAGCCCCTGCCTTGCTCAACCTCCGCGCTCTGTCCACCACCTGTTGACGGGGGGTGGTTTTATGGCGGTGGACGGGTCGGCTACGCCAGCTTCGCGTCGAAGAACTCGATGGTCCGCTTCCACGCGAGGTTTGCCGCGGCTTCGTCATATCGCGGCGTCGTATCGTTATGAAAACCGTGGTTGACGTTCGGATACATGTGCGCGGTGTATTCCTTGCCGTTCGCTTTCAGCGCCGCCTCATACTCCGGCCATCCCTTGTTGATCCGTTTATCGAGGGCCGCGTAATGCAGCAGCAAGGGCGCCTGGATGCTCGCAACCTCCGCGGCCTTCGGCTGGCGGCCGTAAAACGGCACCGAGGCGGCAAGATCGGGCAGGCGAACGGCCATGGCGTTGCACACCCCGCCGCCGTAGCAGAAACCGACCGCACCGACTTTACCGTTGGACGCGGGTTGCGCTTTCAGACGCCCGAACGCGGCGATGAAGTCTTCCGTCAGCTTGCCCTTGTCGAGCTTCTTCTGCATCACCTTGCCTTCGTCGTCGGTGCCGGGATATCCGCCCAGCGGCGTCAGGCCATCCGGCGCCAGCGCCGTGAACCCGGCGACGGCCACCCGGCGGGCGACATCCTCGATATAAGGGTTGAGGCCGCGGTTCTCATGAATCACAACGACGCCGCCATGCTTGCCCCCGCCGGCGGGGCCGACGAGATATCCGCGAATCGATCCGTGGCCATTGGGCGAGTCGTATTCGATGAACTGGCCGCTGATCCGCGGGTCGTTTTCTTCGACCTGCGTGGCGAGCGCATAGTTCGGTGACAAGGTGTCGAGCAGCACCGCGGCAGTGATCCCGCCGACAGCGAATTTCGAAGCCTTGGCGAGAAACTCCCTCCGTTCGATCCGCCCGTGCGCGTAGCTGTCGTACAGATCCAGTAGTTCCTGATCGAAGTCACTGGCCTTTTTGCGATTCATGACAATTCCTCCCGTTGCTCGCGACCGCGAAAACCCCGGTTCATATTTATCTGGCCCCGGTTCATATTGGTCTGGTTTTCCATACGATAACAACAACGATGGACCGTTTGGGCTCGCAACAAGAGCATTTTCAGCTTACCTTTACCCAGGTCAAAGGCAAGCAGCGTTCATTCGCCACGCAGGCTTTCGTCGCATACGCGACGGCCCCCAATTCGTTGCGATCAAAGGGGGCGCGGGCTGGCGAATTCCGAACGATTCCACTCGTTCTGAATTCGCTCAAGCGGCCCGCTTTCAATTGTTCGTGATCCCCGTGGAATGGTCGGGCGCTCTCAATACGAGTTGAAATCCGCGAGAATCAGTATCGTTCGGCGGAGTTCCGCTTCGGGTCCAGCCTGTGTGAAAACGTGCTTGGGGCGCTCCAAGCGGAATATTCACCCATTCATCGAATTCTTACAGTCAATTAAATCAAAGGCTTGGAAAATCCCACCTTTGGGAAATTAGACAAAGTTACCCTAACATCTGGGCCGGCCGGGGTTTTTACACAGCCTGGGTCATAAGCGGACCCAACGCGCTGGCGCTCACCACGTCCGCTATTAGCCAACAACCGACATTCGAGCCCGATGCGCAGTGTGCCCTTCGACTGCGCCATTAGACTCACCCAACGAGCTTCCATAGACTGCCATCAACAACGCATTCGGGTTAGGGAACGCGACGGCGATGCTGGACGCATCGCCGAGCGTTTCCGACGCACCGAGGGGACGGCAAATGCGATCCTACGGGTCACGAATTCATCATAGTGAGTACTAGCGCGCGAGGACGCCTTGCAAACCGATCTTTCACAGGCCTCGGGCTGGTACGCCGTCCTGCCCGAACCGGTGCCGGCGAAGCATCTCACGGGCGACCAGACCGCCGACTGGGTGGTGGTGGGCGCCGGCATCACCGGGCTGGCGGCGGCCCGGCGCCTGGCCGAGCTCGAACCCGAGGCGCGGATCGTCCTGCTCGAAACCGACCGGGTCGGCTTTGGCGCCTCGGGGCGCAACTCGGGCTTCGTCATCGACGCGCCGCACTACACGCCCGACTTCGACGTAGACTACAACCGGCGCCTGATGCGCCTGTTCCGCGCCGGCCGGGCCCAGCTCGCCGACCTCGTCGGGCGCCACGGCATCGCCTGCCAGTGGTCCGAGCAGGGCCATGTCAACGCCGTGGCGGGCGCCAAATTCGTGCCCGAGCTCGAGGCCGTGTGCCGCTCGCTCGACGCCGTCGGCGACGACTACGAGCGACTCGATGCGGCGGCGCTCGAGGCGCTGCTCGGCACCACGTTCTATCATGCCGCCATCCGCCTGCCGCGGACCGTGCTGCTCAACCCGGCGGCGCTGTGCCGCGGGCTGGGCGAGACCCTGCCGGCGAATGTCGAGGTCTACGAGGAGTCGCCGGTGCGCCGTGTCGCCGGCGGCGCAACCGTCACGGTCGACTGCGCCGAGGGCTCTGTCAGCGCTAGGGGCGTGCTGCTCACCACCAACGTCTTCGCGCAACAGCTCGGCTTCCTGCGCGGCAGGCTGTTCCCGATCCTGCTCTACGCCAGCCTGTCGCGGCCCCTCGACGACCGCCAGCAGGCGGCGATGACGGGGGCGCCGTCATGGGGCATTACGCCCGAGGTGTTGATGGGCTCGACGATCCGGCGCACGCCCTCGAACCGCATGATGCTGCGTAGCGTGGTGCGCAATTCGCGCGACTTCCGCGTCGGCGACAGGCTCGCGGAACGGCTGCGCGAGACCCACCGCCGGCTTCTCGCCAAGCGCTTTCCAGCGCTCGCCGGTCTCGACATGGAGCACACCTGGGGCGGCGTGGTCTGCATGACCCGGAACTATGCGTCGGTGTTCGGCCGGCTCGAGCCCGGGGTGTTCGCGTCGCTGGGCTACAACGGCGTCGGCCTGCCGCGGGGGACGGTCTCGGGCGCCTTGCTCGCCGAGCACGCCCTGGGCGGCGAGTCCTCGCTGATGGCCGACGCCCTGGCACTGGCCGGGCCCAGCCGCCTTCCTCCCGAACCCTTCCTCGGCCTGGGCCTGAAGGCGTGGCTCGCCTGGACCCGCCTGCGCATCGGCGCCGAGAACTGATCCTTGGTATCAACCGGGCGGGGCGCCGTACTTCACCACCACGTCGTCCCAGGTTCCCTCGGCCTCCCAGTCGAGCGTCTCGCGGGCGGACGTTCAGGGCGTTGGTTCGGCGGGGTTTCGAGCCGAGACACGACCGGCGCCGCGCCGCGCTTGCGCCGCGGCGGAAAAGCCGATGTAATCCGGCGGCGGACGGCGAATGGGAGAGGCGAGATGGCGGGCGAGACGCCGGAACGGATCACCTACGACGCGTTTCTGAAGATCGACGTGCGTGTCGGCACGGTGGTTTCGTGCCAGCCGTTTCCCGAGGCGCGCAAGCCCGCCTACAAGCTCCGGGTCGACTTCGGTCCCGAGATCGGGGTCAAGAAGGCGTCGGCGCAGATCACCGAACTTTATACGCCGGAGAACGTGGTCGGCCGGCAGGTCGCCGCGGTGGTCAACTTTCCGCCGCGCCAGATCGGCCCGATCATGTCCGAGGTCCTGGTCCTCGGCTTTGCCGACGCCGACGGCGCGGTGAGCATGATCGGCGTCGACCATCGCGTCCCCGACGGCGCCCGCATGTTCTGAGGCCGAACGCCGGTGACCCAGCCACCCTGCCGGGTGTGCGGCGACAGCCACACCGGGTTCTTCGCCGAGAAGGACGGCTACGCATACGCCCGCTGCGCGGCGTGCGGCTTCGTCTTCCTCGACCCCATGCCGGACGCCGCCGCGCTCGCCGGGCAGTACGCGGGCGAGGCCATCGGCGCCGAGGCGTATCCCAAGGCGGCGTCGCGCTTTCGCCGCGCCCGGGTCAAGGCGCTGCGCCTGGTGCGCTACATCCGCGGCAACGAGACCATCGATCTCGGCTGCGGCGGCGGCTTCATGGTCGAGGCCATGCGCCGCCTCGGCGCGCGCGCGACCGGCGTCGACGTCAACCCCGGGGCGATCGCCTACGCCAGCCGGCGCTTCGCGCGCAACCGCTTCTACTGCGACGACCTGGCCGGGTTCGAGGGACGCGGCCTGGCGTTCGATTTCGTTTACGCGTCCGAGGTCATGGAGCACCTTCCCGACATCGGCGCGTTCATGGGGCTGATCGCGCGAATCACCCGCCCGGGCGGCCACGTCTACGTCACCACGCCCGACATCGGCCATTGGCGCGTGCCCGGCGACGTGACCGAATGGGACATGTTCAGCCCGCCGATGCACGTGCAGTTCTTCAACCGCCGCTGCCTCGGCGTGCTGTTCGAGCGCCACGGCTTTCGCGTCCGCCGCAGGTTCTTCAAGCTCAAGCCTGGTTTGCAGATGCTGGCGCAGCGGCTGGCGTAGCGCGCCGGCGGGATTGCCGTTACCAAGCCGGGCGCGTTCTGATACGGTGCGCGCTGTCGAAAACCGAGACTGCGGGACGAATGAGCGCAAACCGGGCTTCGGGCGGACTCGCCGATCCACGGCGTGGGGGCAACGGAAGCGGGCGGCGCCGCTGGCGGCCCGCCCCAAACATCAAATGGCACTTCGACATCGACGTGGTCGGGAGCTGCAATCTACGCTGCCCGTCGTGCCCGGTGGGCAACTCGTGGGACGCGAGAACCCCCACCGCGTACATGCGCCCCGAGCTTTTGCGGAAGATCATGGACAAGGCGACGTCCGAGTGCGGCCGGCTCGACGTCGCGCTCTACAACTGGACCGAACCGTTCCTCCACCCGAAGCTCGCCGAGATGATCCGCGTCGTGGGCTCGTACGGCGTCTCTTGCGGGTTGAGCACCAACCTCAACCTCATCAACAACCTCGACGCGATCATGCAGGCCGGCCCCGGCATGCTCAAGATCTCGCTGTCGGGCTTCACCCAGGACACCTACGGGGAAACCCACCGGCGCGGCGATATCGAGGTGGTGAAGCGGAACATGGCGGCGGTGGCCGAGGCCAGGGCGCGGGCGCGGAACGCGACGCGGATCGAGGTCATCTTCCACCGTTACCTTGGCAATCACGGGGACGAAGCCCGCATGGGAGAATACGCCGAATCGCTCGGCTTCGAGTTTACCCCGGTATGGGCGTACCTGATGCCGCTCGAGAAGGCGCTGGCCTTCGCCGCCGGGGGCGCGAACGACGCGCGGCTGAGCGACGAGGACCGCGCGTTGATCGACCGGCTCGCGCTGCCGCTCGACGGCGCGATCGAGGCGGCGAAGCGGGCCCGGGCGCCGACGTGCAGCCTCAGGGACACGCAGATGACGCTCACGTCCAAGGGCGACGTGATGCTGTGCTGCACGGTGTACGACCAGAGCAAGTACACGCTCGGCGCGTACCTCGACATCCCGCTCGACGAGCTGCAGGAGATGAAGTATCGGCACAGGCAGTGCGGGACCTGCATGAAGCACGGCCTGCATACGCTGTTCACCTACGCCAGCGAAGAGTTCGACCGGCTTGCGCTCGACAACGTCGCCCGGTGTCACCCCGACGCCAGACTCGAGGGGATGGGCGCGCGCGAGCGGCGCGGCATCCGCGGCTTGCCGCGCAAAGCGAAGCGCGAGTACGACAAGCTGCGCGCGCGCCTCGGCCTCGGCGCGTAGAACATTATTCGTTCACCTTTGCTAAAATCAAAGGTGAACTGCGTTCAATCGCCACGCAGGCTCTCGTCGCATACGCGACGGCCCGCGGTCGCGGGCTGGAAAATGATCCGAACGGATGGAATCGTTCAGATTGCGCGCTACACCGGCAGCCGCACCAGCGCGCGCAGGCCGCCCGCGGGCGCGTCTTCGAGCACGATATCGCCGCCGTGGCTGCGCGCCACGTCGCGGGCGATGGTGAGGCCGAGGCCGACGCCGCCGGTTTCGAGGTTGCGCGAGGCGTCGAGCCGGTAGAATGCCTTGAACACCTCTTCGCGCTCGGCCTCGGGGATGCCCGGCCCGTCGTCGTCGATGGCGATCTCGACCGCGTCGCCGTCGCGGCTGAGCGTGACCGCGAGGCGTTCGCCGTGGCGCAACGCGTTGTCGACTAGGTTGGTGAAGCAGCGCCTGAGCGCTTGCGGCCGCACCGATATCTCGACCGGGCCGTCGCAGGCGAGCGTGATGTCGCCCCCCTTGCGGCGGCCGTCGGCGACGACCTCGGCGAGCAGGTTGCCGAGGTCGATGGGCGCCGCGAGCTCGCTCTCCTCGCCGCGGGCGAAGGCGAGGTAGCCGTCGATCATCTTCTCCATCTCGGCCACGTCGGCCTGGAGGCTGGCGATCTGCGCGTCGTCGCCCGCCATCGCGAGCTGCAGCTTCATGCGCGTGAGCGGCGTGCGCAGATCGTGGCTCACCCCGGCGAGGAGCTCGGTGCGCTGCGCGATCTGGCGCCGGATGCGCTCGCGCATCTGCAGGAACGCGGCCGCGGCCTGGCGCACCTCGGTCGCGCCCTCGGGCTTGAAGCCGGGCACCTCGAGCCCCTTGCCGAAGCCCTCGGCCGCCCGGGCCAGCCGCCGGATGGGCCGCACCTGGTTGCGCAGGAAGAAGATGGCGATGGCGAGGAGGACGATCGAGGCGCCGACCATCCACATGATGAAGATATAGGTGGTCGAGCTGAACACCCGCTTCTGCGAGGCGGTGACGTGCAACACCCGGTCGTCGAGCTGGACGCTGATGATCAAATGCTTGGGCAGGCTGTCGGTATCGATTCGGAACGGGTGCGCGAGCTGCGCCTCGAGCGCGCGCGTCAGCACCGGCCTGAGAAAACCGAAGCCGCTTTCGGGCCGGGCCGCGGGCAGCGTCGCCCCGGGCTCGATCCGCGACTCCAGCCCCTGGTACACGTTCGCGGTCCACAGGATGTAGGCTTGGTCCGATTCTTCGGGGAACGCCTGGATCAACCCGATCATCGTGGCGACGTCGCCGGCGAGCGCCTGCGCCATGTGGCGGCCCACCGTGTCCCAGTGGCGCTCGAAGAAGATGTACGCCGCGACGAGCTGCAGCAGCACCAGCGGCGTGACGATGATCATCAGCGCGCGGCCGAACAGCGTGCGGGGCAAGAAGCGCTTGAGCCTTGCCATGATCGCCGCGTGAGCCTCCCCGTCGGTTCCCCTAGAGCATTGTTCGTCCACCTTTACACTGTAAAGGTGAACTGCGTTCAATCGCCACGCAGGCTCTCGTCGCATACGCGACAGCCCGCGGTCGCGGGCTGGCGAATTCCGAACGATCCCACTCGTTCTGAATTCGCTCTAGTCGGCGCGCAGCACGTAGCCCTGGCCCCACACCGTCTGCAGATAGCGCGGCGCCTTGGGGTCGGGCTCGAGCTTACGCCGGAGCCGGGCGATGTGCACGTCGACCGTGCGCTCGGCGCCGCCGAGGCGGCTCTCGCGGCTCAGGCGCTCGCGCGTGAGCGTCGCGCCGGGGTTGCTCGCGAACACGCCGAGGAGCGCCGCTTCGCCCGAGGTGAGCCGCACCGGCCGGCCGTCGCGGCTGAGTTCGGCGCGGCCCACGTCGAACGCGTAATCGCCGAAGCGCGCCACCGCGGGCGGCGCTGGCGGCGGCCCCGCGCGGCGCAGGATACTGGCGATGCGCAGCAGCAGCTCGCGCGGCTCGAACGGCTTGGCGAGGTAGTCGTCGGCGCCGCGCTCGAGCCCGGCGATGCGGTCGTCGGCCTCGCCCATGGCGGTGAGCAGGAGAATCGGCACCGGGTTCGTCTGGCGCAGCGATTCGGTGAAGTCGAGGCCGTTCTCGCCCGGCATCATCACGTCGAGGACGATGAGGTCGAAGGTCAGGCCGGCGAGCCGCGCGCGCGCCTCCGCCGCGTCGCTGGCGGTGGTGACGATGAAGCCGTTGTCGGTGAGATACGCGCGCAGCAGTTCGCGCAGGCGCCGGTCGTCGTCGACCACCAGGATATGCGGCGGGTCGTGGGTCATGGCCGCCCCCGGGTTCACGTCGCGCACCGGCGTCAGGCCGGGCGCGCGAGGCCGCGCCACTCGTCGGTGAGGCCCTCGAGCACCCGGCGGTAGCCCTCGACCGCCTGGGCGCCGGCCTCGCGGTACGCGCGGGCGATGCGTTCGCGCTGGCTCGCGGTGAGCTGGCGCTCGAGCGCGACGCCCTTCTCGGTGAGGTGCAAGAGCCTCTGGCGGCGGTCGCGCGTGCCCCGGCGCTGGTCGATGAAGTCCTGGCGCACGAGCTGGCCGAGCACGCGCGAGAGCGACTGCTTGGTGATGCGCAGGATGCCGAGAAGCTCGCTCACGGTGATCCCTGGATTGCGGCCGACGAAGTAGATGACGCGGTGATGCGCCCGGCCGAACCGGTGCTTGGCGAGGATCGCGTCGGGCTCGGCGGTGAAGTCGCGGTAGGCGTAGAACAGGAGCTCGATGCCCTGGCGCAGCTCCTCTTCGCGCAGGAACAGCGGGTTGGCCGGCGAAGTTATGTCAGTCATGTTGACTGATATGCCGCCAAATGCTACGGAACGCAAGATCATCGTGCCACATTCGAGCCTTCACTCCCCGCCATGACCCTGATTCCCTACGACGACCGCGACGGCGTCATCTGGTTCGACGGCGCGCTCCGGCCGTGGCGCGACGCCAGGCTGCACGTGCTCTCCCACGCGCTCCACTACGCCAGCGCCGTGTTCGAGGGCGAGGGCGTCTACGGCGGCAAAATCTACAAGCTGACCGAGCATTCCGGGCGTCTCCACACCTCGGCGGGCGTGCTCGGCTTCGAGATTCCCTACACCGTCGCCGAGCTCGACGCCGCGTGCGGCGAGGTGGTGGCGAAGAACGGCATCGCGGAGGGCTACGTCCGCCCGGTGGCGTGGCGCGGCAGCGAGATGATGGCGGTCTCGGCGCAGCAGACGAAGATCCACGTCGCCATCGCCGCGTGGCCGTGGCCGGCGTATTTCGGCGACGCGGCGCGCACCCGCGGCATCAAGCTCGCGTTCGCCGAATACCGCCGGCCCTCGCCCGAGACCGCGCCGACCGGCAGCAAGGCGGCGGGGCTCTACATGATCTGCACGTTGTCCAAGCACAAGGCCGAGGCCGAAGGCTACGACGACGCGCTGATGCTGGATTGGCGCGGGCGGGTGGCCGAGGCGACCGGCGCCAACTTCTTCATGGTCCAGAACGGGACGCTGCACACGCCGACGCCCGACTGCTTCCTCGACGGCATCACCCGGCGCACCGTGATCGGCCTCGCCAAGGCGCGCGGCGTCGAGACGGTCGAGCGCGCGATCATGCCCGACGAGCTCGCCCAGGCCGACGAGGTCTTCCTCACCGGCACCGCGGCGGAAGTCACCCCGATCTCCGAGATCGGCCCCCACCACTACCAGGTCGGCCCCCTGACTCGCACGCTGATGGAGGATTATGCCAAGGAGGTCAGGGGGTAGGGGGTTGCTGTCCGATTTTTCTTTGGCCGCTACGTTTCATGTCAAGTGGTTGTAACGATTGCTAAAGTGCCAACGATTTTGTACTGAATCGAAGCGTTCTGGAAGTTTGCCAGGACTCTTCGCATTTTTAATGCGCGGGAAGGAGTTTTAGGAGGAGTCGCTGGCTCTCTACTGGCCAATTAAGGTCACAGCCTGGGTTGTTGGTATGGCTTGGCTCTTTTTCAGTATCGCAAAAACCTGGCTAACCAGCGCAAGTACTTGCATGCTTACACCTCTATCGCGGACACTTGGTATCGAATAAGTTGTTCCTTCGTGCTCGACGCTAACCGCGCTTCCTGCCGGTTCCCCAGTTACAACGGTAAAGAGCCGGTGGTTCTCTCGATCCGGCCCCAAGGTAATTTGCGGGATATACGAAGGCCCGCCGAAATCGGGCATGAGCTGGCTTCTCATGACCTCGCCGAGATAGAAAATCATGCCCTGAGGTGAATTTAGAAAAATCGTGATCTCCCCGGCAGGCGTCTTTCCCTTGGAGTCAGCGCCGCCTTCTTCGCTACCTGACACGTTGAGTTTTTCCAATTTCCGCAAGGTAAATCCGAATTTCACACTGGGTTTCCTGAGTTCATATTTATCTGGTTGACCGGGTATTTTTATTAGCGTGAGTTGTAGGTCGGATTTTCCAACCTCAACAAGATCTTCCAAATTGCCAACATCTTTTACAGCCAGACTTGGGCCGATTTCACCACGCGAACTGATTGTTTTGGTATCGAAGTCGAGAACCCTGAGTCGTGTCATAAATTGCTGAAACCTCAGCAAGGAGCAAGGATTTGAAGGGTAATTAAGATACCTTGTTGTAGGTTTACGTTCACACGTTAGACCTGCGATCTGATGCTGAGAAATTCTTTTGCATTTCTTCTCATTTTCAGATTTCAGGCAAAGAGTATCCGACTCTTTTATAACGTTCATTCGGGCGACCTCTGTTACTTCAATTTTCTGGATGAAAAGGTGAAACAGCATGTCTTTAGGCCATCCGCGTTTCAAATAGAAATCGAATGTCTTCGCGGTGATGGGTGAGAGTATTCCTTTGTAGAAATCCTGATCATCCAAAACTTGCAGGTCGAATGTCGTGCCATCGGAGAGTGTTATACTCGGTGCGAAGTTGAAATTGCTCTGCGCATCGCCACCGAACGGCAAATCCAATCGCGCAGTTCCAGAGACGGGGGAGGTCGCACGAATCAGGTTAAAGCGCGTGAAATAAAGCGGATAACGTTTGCTTGCGCGCACCGCGTTCAGAAGCATCAGGCGATTGGACGTTTGCTCGAAGCTGAGGTTGTAGTTCGTTGCACGCTCCGCCAACTCAAACGACGCACACGCCCCTAGCGTGAGCGCACTCACCGCGCAAACAGCCCTGAGCAAACACTGGTGTTGTGACATCCTTGCCTCCCCAACTTTTGCGGACCACGCGCCGTTCGGCGCTGCCCGCACTTCTTATGCTTGTTCGCCGGTCCGTACGCCCGCGGACGACGGCCATAACGCCCGTGCCAACGGCGCGGACCCACGCCGGCATTGGCCGGCGCGCAATTCAAGCCAATCGGTGGAGTGGTTGTGTCCCACCCCTTGCCGTTAACCATATCAATCGTTTGGCAAGAAATGCAAGTCAATGTTGTATGCCGCCTTATTTTTTCGCGAAGGCATTCGGGGGCCGGAGGGCGGATGAATCGTGCGTTGGTGGGGTCGGATCGATTCGCGGGGTTGTCCGGGCCGGGTCGGTCGCGGATCAAGCGGAGGCGGCGAAGCCCTGCGCGTCAAACCCATAAAGCCGCAGGCAGTTGTCCCACAGGATCTTGCGCTTTGACTCTGCGCTCACGCCTTCGAGCGCGAGGAAGGTTTCGGTGCCGTGGGGGTAGGGGCCGTCGGCGTGGGGGTAGTCGGTCGAGACCACGATGTTGTCGTCGCCGAGGCGGTCGATGACCACGGAAAGGAGCGCCTCGTCGACCTCGGTGGCGATGAAGCACTGGCGCCGGAAGTACTCGCTGGGCAGCGCCGAAAGTTTCACCGCCTCGCCGCCGCCGTACTTCCGCCACTGGTCGTCGAGCCGCTCGATCCACCACGGCAGCCAGCCGCACGCGCCCTCGAGGAAGGCGATGCGCAGGTCGGGGAAGCGCTCGCACACGCCGCCGACGAGCAACGCGCCCATCGCCAGCATCAGCTCTTGCGGGAAGCTCGCGGCGTGGTTGAGCGTGCGGAAGCCGGGGTGGCCGCGGAAGCGGTTCGAGACGTAGTCGTCGCTCGCCCCGCCGCTCGTGCCGTGCACCGCGAGCGGCACGCCGAGGCGTTCGATCTCGCCCCACAGGACGTCGCATTCGGGGGCGTTGAGGTAGCGCCCCGCGACCGGCATCGGCAGCACCACCACCGCGACGTGGCCCTTCTCCGCGACCGCGCGGCGCGCCTCGGAAGCCGCCAGCTCGGGGTCGTGCAGCGAGACGATCGCCGCCGGCTTGAGACGCTGCGCGTCGGCGGCGCAGTAATCGGCGAGCCAGTCGTTGAACGCGGCGCAGAGCGCGGCGGCGAACGGCGCGTCGAGGTCGTCGATCGAGACCACCATGTGGGCGAAGGTGCGGTAGAGCACAGCGAGGTCGATGCCCTCGGTGTCCATCGCCTCGAGCGCACAGGCCGCGTCGTAGCCGCGCGCGCGGATCGGCGCGTAGATGTCCTCGCGCGGCGCTTCGAGCGCCCGTTGCGGGCCGACCACCGCGTCCGACGTCGCCCACGGCGGAATCATGCGTCCGGCGACCTCCCAGTGCGGGATGTTCGCCGGGTCGAGGCCGAGATACCGGGGCGCGCGCTCGCGGAACCGCGCATCCAGGTGGCGCTCGTAGACCGCGGCCCCCTCGATGACGTGGAGGTCCGCGTCGATGACGTGAAAGCCGTCCTTCATCCCACCCTCCCGGTTATGCGCAATGCCACAAATCTTGTGACATTGCTGCGTTCAAGCGCCACGCAGGCTCTCGCCGCATAAGCGGCGGCCCCCATTTATTGCGACCAAAGGGGGCGCGGGCTCCGGATTTCAAACTGATCCAATCATTTGGAAATCCGGTCATATCCGGCGCCGGCCCAGCTTACACGAGTTCCGTGCGCGGCAGGCCAAACAACGAAGGAGAAATCAACCACAGAGGCACTGAGGCGCAGAGGCACGAAGGCATAGACACACCAAAAGGTGTATATACACCTTTCTTGTGCAAAATGGCTTTGTGGCTTTGCGTCTTGCTGGTTGTTTTTCTTATTTTGTGATTTTTCTCTGTGCCTCTGTGGTTCGGACCCTATCGACCACATACAGCGTCGGCCGCCGCGGCGGTCACGATTCGATTCAGCGGCGCGCGGCGGTGTCGTCGGCGTCGCGGGCGACGACCCATTTGCCGCCGTCCGCGGTCTCCTCGGCCGGCCGCCAGGATCTGTACCATCGGCCATCAACAATGACCGACGGGCGTTCAATCGGCACGCAGCCCAAATCTTCCATCAACCTGGCCGCATGAACGGCGGCGCCCAATTATTGCGATCAAAGCGAGCGCGCTTGCCAGCGGTCATTATGCGTCGCGATGACCGAAATGCCGTCGGCGTTTCGACCGGCGGCGCGTGACAAAGCAGCCGCGATCGGCAATCTTCTGGGCGGCAACCGCGGGCGGGCGCGGCAAAATCGGGTGACGATCGCATGACGGTCCTGGTGACGGGCGCGGCCGGCTTCATCGGCTATCACGTGAGCGCGGCGCTGCTCGCCCGCGGCGAGCGCGTGATCGGCGTCGACGACCTCAACCCGTACTACGACGTGGCGCTCAAGCAAGCGCGGCTCGATCGGCTGACGGGCGAGGCGGGCTTCGCCTTCGACCGGCTCGACATCGCCGAGCGTGGCGCGCTCGCGTCCGCGTGCGGCGACGGGGGCGTCGACCGGGTCGTCCATCTCGCCGCCCAGGCCGGCGTGCGCTATTCGCTCGAGGACCCGTTCGCCTACGAGCGTACCAACGTTCTGGGTCAGCTCGAGGTGCTCGAGCTGTGCCGCCACCTGCCGCGCTGCACGCATCTCGTCTACGCCAGCTCGAGCTCGGTCTACGGCGGCAACACCAAGCTGCCGTTCGCCGAGGCCGACCCGGTCGACACCCCGGTCTCGCTCTACGGCGCGACCAAGAAGTCGGGCGAGCTGATGGCCTACGCCTACAGCCGGCTCTACGGACTGGCGATGACCGGGCTGCGGTTCTTCACCGTCTACGGCCCGTGGGGGCGGCCCGACATGGCGGCGTACATCTTCACCAAGGCGATCCTCGCCGGCGCGCCGATCCAGCTGTTCAACCGCGGCGACATGAAGCGCGACTTCACCTACGTCGACGACATCGTCGCCGGGGTTCTCGCCACGCTCGACCATCCGCCGGCGCCCGCCGGCGGCGCGGCGCCCTACCGCCTCTACAACATCGGCAACAACCGCCCCGAGCCGCTGCTGCGCTTCATCGAGGTGCTCGAGGCGGCGATCGGCAAGAAAGCGGAGGTCGAGCTCGCGCCGATGCAGCCCGGCGACGTCAAGGAAACGTTCGCCGACATCTCCGCGATCCAGCGCGACCTCGGCTTCCAGCCGTCGACGCCGATCGACGAGGGGCTGCCCCGCTTCGTCGCCTGGTTCCGCGACTACCACGGCGTGTAGGGGGCGCTCATAATGAGCATCGGCGCTGGATTGAGATGACGATGGCTTTGACGAGGGAATTCAGGGAAACGATCCAGGCGCGGGTGCGGCGCGACCCGAAATTCCGCGCCGAGTTGCTGAAAGAGGGCGTTCAATGCCTTCTTTCGGGCGACGTGGAAACCGGCAAGACCGTTCTGCGCGATTACATCAACGCGACGGTCGGCTTCGACGAGCTCGGCGCCGTCACCGACAAGTCGCCGAAGAGCCTGATGCGCATGTTCGGCCCCAGAGGCAATCCGCGGGCGCGCAACCTGTTCGAAGTCATCGACTATCTTCAAAGGAAGGAAGGCCTGCGCCTAGAGCTGCGCTCATCCCGCCGCTGACGCCGATCACCGAGGGCGTCCCCCGCTTCGTCGCCCGGTTCCGCGACGACCACGGCGTGTAGGGAGGCGCTCATAAAGAGCATCGGCGTTGGAACGAGCTGGCGAATGTCCGGCCCGTCCAACGCTCCGGCGGATCGTCATCCGGGTCGCAAGTTAGCCGTGAGCGGCCGTTTGCGCCATAGTCAAAAGCGGACGTACGCTGGTGCGAGTGGAAGGACGCTCTTGGGCCGTTAGAGTCGGTATTACTCCGCCTAAAGTCTCTTAAGTTCGAGGCTTACATAGTCGAGGGAGCGTCGCACCCAGTTCTCAACGTCTGCGAGATCGGCTGGGCTGTGCGCGTGTTCATCGTGCGGCGCTGACTTCCACCATGCCGCCGCACTAGCGAAATGGATTCGGCTGAGCTTCTGGGCCGACACCATGTCGCGAACATCGGTGTTTGGGAGTTGCGGGCTGAACTCGTGGACCTCGGGTTCTGCTTCAGCCTTCAAGCGGCTGCGCAGCGTCGCAGCGCGCTCGGCAAGATCGGCATCGGGAAGGCTGTCAAGGGCATCGAATTGCCAATGAGGGTGGCCGGCATCAGCAGCCTGAAAACTGTATTCGACTCCGCTCCACTTTGCCCAGCCGGCCCACTCAGCGCGAAACATCTGGGGTTTAAATACGTCGTTTTTCAATCCGAAGTGGATGGTGAGCCCGACTGATCTAAACGAGAATCTGCGGATGTCACGGATCCGTCGCTCTTCGTCCCATTCCTCTCGGTATCCGAGCCATGCCCACAGGCCTTGCTGTAGTTGAAGCAGTAGCGCGACCGGGACACGTAGCCCACGATTGCGGGGAATAAATTCGCATCCGGCTCCGTTCAACCCACCTACGATGGTGGGAAGCGCCCAATCAACGTCGACCCTCACATTCACTGAGATGTCAACCGCAGCGGCCAGAATGACACCAGTCCGCTGGAAATGCATGACCAGTTTCGACTGAGTGGCATTCAACGGTGCGGGCAAGGCCGTCATACCTGATCGAAGAAGTCGCCGCCATAGAGTTCGGTCGTGATCCGATTGGCCTGTTCTCTCCAATCGACATCAGCAAGGCTCGGTTCACGACCCAGGTCCGCCAGCTCAGCGACTAAGCGACCGGTCCGCTCGTCTCTGGCGAGGTCAGCTAGGTTGGGTATTGGAATATGGTCGACGTACTTTGAACTCAGATCGAATTGGCCGCCTGCGACGTGAGGAGAGAAGAGCTCCAACACACGACCGAAACGGTGGGAATTCATAATACTCGCGTAGGCGCAGAGCAGGTCGTCAATGGACAGCGCAGTCCCGTCTTCCTCTCCAACATCGGGCGTTGATGACCTTTTCAAGAACCAGGCAAAACCCTGAACGACGACGAAGCTGGCCTTCAGATCAACTGCGAAACCGCCCGGTCCGCCGAAACGTTTGGAAACCAAGCGCGGCGCGGGATCGAGGGCCCACGTCACACGCCTCCGTGATAGCCCCCACCAATCTTCGCGGTTCGCTCGTAAGAGACCGGCCCGAGTGGCCAAGTTATCCCGCCGGGGAAGCAGGAAGCGCTTAGCGTATCTTGGGACCGCCGCCAGCAATGCCTCCTCAGTCATGAAGAGCGGACCCTCGACACCGTAGGGATAGAAGACCCAATAAAGTTGCTGAAGACGCCCATCTTGAACAGAGCGGTTCATGACCGCCGGTTTGAAGAACCGCTTCTCCTTCGTGGGGAGGGCCTCGAAGGCGTCCCGGTCGAGGATAAACGCTTTGTTGTCGCCGGTTTGCACGCCCTGCCGGACCTCGAAAAGATCGGACATACGCGCCGCGCCGGCATCCATGAGCCTGGACAAGGCTGCTTCGGTCTTGGGCAATATCAATCGCCATGTTGGGCGCAGCCGGAACGTCGCGGTCGGCACCTCGAACAGGCGCCATGCGTCATCCTCGCCAATGTTGCGATCCCCTCGGCCAGACCGGCGCAAAGTGCGTAGCGCGTTCCCCGTGGCTTCGGCGCTGTCGGTCGTGAAGAGCGCCGTGGTGGTGTCGCGACGCGCCGCTGGATCAGTCGGCTTGGCCATGACCGCCGCCGCCACCCGAACGAGCGCATGCGCGAATAGGCCATAGTCACCCAACGAGGCAAGCAGACGTAAATCTGTCCTTTCCAATAGATCAGTACGCCAAGCCTCGGCGGCCTGGAGCGTCAATAAGCTGGAGGGGAGCAACACACCCAATGCGCCGCCGGGCGAGAGAATATCGATCGCACGGGTAACGAAGGCCATGCTGAAGTCGCCTCGTCCCTGGAGACGGCTACCCAACACTTGCCGCATTTGGTCGCGCTGTTGGTCATCGAGGGCAGACCACGCCATGAAAGGCGGGTTCATCAGCACTACATCCGCTTGCGGAAGCGGTTCGGACAGCGAGTCAGCGATCTGAACGTCGATCTGGATACCACGCTCGTGGGGCCAGTCCGCAGCGGCGTGACGGACGACGAAGTCGGCCATCGAGATCGCGGCTGATGAGATATCACGACCGATCAATACGATCTCACCGGCAAACTTGAGCCGCCGCAACGCCCGAAGCGCCTCGTGAAGAAATGCGCCGGACCCGCAAGCCGGATCGAGAACTGTGAGCCGCTCCCTGTTTTCTAAGCCTTCAACTTCGAGCAGCGTTTGCTCGGTGACACTGCGGGCGAGCGCCGCCGGTGTGAAGTGCGCGCCGCCTCGCGTAACCGCCTTGGCCTCTGCGGGGCCGGCATAGCTGAAAAGATCGAGCCCTGGGGCATGAAGGAGCTCGAAATGAGCCTCTTGGAAGATCTCGCTGCCGGCGTGGCGCACGGCGAGCGAGGGGAATAGACGGAAAGGCTGGAGTGAGGTGCGATTGCGGACATCTTCAATGAGGGCTTCGACGCCACTTGTAGGTAACGCACTGAGGAGTTCGGCACCCGATTCGGCGTTCAGAAGCGCGGCACGGTCTTGCCCGCTCCGCTCGTCCCGATCACGCTCGATGAGCTGCGCGAGAAAGGCAAGGAAGGCATCTATGCTTCGTTCGTCGGGAAGACGTGCGTCAGCGACCAAGGACCGCATACGGCGGAACAAGTTGAGCACATGATCAACCACCCTATGGCTGGATCGCACACGATCCGTGGTCAGATAGGTGTAAAAAGATTCGATCTGCGCTTCGACGCTGGATCGGGAGAGCACTTCAGCTCGGGGGCGATCCCAGCGTGTCACGGCGACGGCTTTGTCGGTCACCGTTACGTGATGGGGCAGATTACTTGACCACGCCCAATCGGCTGTTTTCTCGCCTCGCCAGATCTCTTCGGTGGTTACTGACATCGCGAAGCTCCCGTAGCCGCCATCGAGCAACACCGCGTGACAGCCTTCGACAGCCACATATTTGGTCTCGAACAGCGGCACCAAGGCCAAGCCAAACTGGCCAGCCCAGCGTTGAGGCAGTTCATCCGTGGTCATCGCGACACCGCCATGGGTGGGAAGAGTGACAATTGGTGTGGACGTGGTAAAGACAACTTGGTTGCAAGAATGGTGAGATGGGACTCAAGCGGCAGAATCACGCCAGCGCTGCTGATCTCGGCGACACCATCGACAAGAAGGGCGGTTTGGCGGTTCGGAAAGAAAACCGACAAGCGCCATAGGCTTGGAAACGAGACGTGATCCAATTTCTCTCTGAGGTTCTTCGCAGCCGGAGCCCAAGCGCCCACCTCGGTCGCAAAGTCGTTGTGCAAAACAAGAAGGAGTCTCAGCACAAGCAGCGTCTGCCACGCATAAAGCGCATGTCGGCCCGGTCCGTCCGGTTCGACATCTGGAGAGATTAGTTCACGGCGCCCGCGGCCGGTCCACTCGCGAAGTTGGCTTCGCGTGAGGCCAGTCACATCGAGCGCGTCGGCAGCTTGAAAGAGTCTCATGGCATCTATAGTGGGTATAATACCCACTATAGATCGCGCGGGACCAATAGACAATCGGTTCATCGCTCGCAGGCAAAGAATAGCCGTCGCTCGCGCTTGAACGGCAGGCCAACGTGCAGATCACGGTAATTGTCGCAAGCGCCTCCTGTCCAATTGTTCCTATGTTGTTTGTGGCCGGCATGTCCGCTCTCGAGCACACGAGACAAGCAGAGAACATCCACTCCGGGTCAGAATGCGAAATGCAGCGACCTCTTTTCGGACGACCGTTTCGTGAGGTGGAGCGGACTCCGGACCGCTTGATTGCAGGTTTACGAATCCAGGCTGCGGCGGCTTCGCGCGAGCGGGCGCCGGCGGCGCCTTTGATGTATGATCGGCGGCCCGCTTGCCGAGCGATCAGGACGCCCCGGTGACCGAACGCCACGCCCCCGACGCCACGCCGGCGCCAAGCGCCGCCGACCGCCCCCAAGCGGTGGGGCGCGCGGTGATCCGCGCCGCGCTCGGCTCGCTGCCCGCGAGCCCCGGCGTCTACCGCATGGTCACCGCCAAGGGCGAGGCGCTTTACGTCGGCAAGGCGCGCAACCTGAGAAAGCGCGTCGCCGCCTACGCCAGCGCCGGCAAGCTGTCGACGCGCATCCTCCGCATGGTCGCCCGGACCGCGTCGGTCGAGGTCGTCGCCACCCACACCGAGGCCGAGGCGCTGCTGCTCGAGGCCAACCTCATCAAGCGGCTGAAGCCCCGCTACAACATCCTTCTGCGCGACGACAAGTCGTTCCCCTACATCCTGATCACCGGCGACCACGACTGGCCGCGGATCACCAAGCACCGCGGCGCGCGCACGCGCGAGGGCGAGTACTTCGGCCCCTTCGCCTCGGCCGGGGCGGTCAACCAGACGGTCAACGCGCTCGGGCGCGCGTTCCCGTTGCGCTCGTGCGCGGACAGCGTGTTCGCGAGCCGCACGCGGCCGTGCCTGCAATACCAGATCAAGCGCTGCACCGCGCCCTGCGTCGGGCGCATCGGCGCCGAAGACTACGACGCGCTGGTGGGCGAGGCGCGCGCCTTCCTCTCGGGCAAGAGCCGCCAGGTGCAGAAGCGGCTTCTCGCGCGCATGCAGGCGGCGAGCGACAAGCTCGAGTTCGAGACCGCCGCGATATTCCGCGACCGCATCCGCGCGCTCGCCCAGATCCAGGCGAGTCAGGGCATCAACGTCGCCGCCGTGGCCGAGGCCGACGTCGTCGCCGCGCACCAGCAGGGCGGGCAGACCTGCATCGAGGTGTTCTTCTTCCGCGCCGGCCAGAACTTCGGCAACCGCGCCTATTTTCCGGTGCAGGCGGGCGCCGCCGGACCGGGCGAGGTGCTGGCCGCGTTCCTCGGCCAGTTCTATCAGAACAAGCAAGTGCCCAGGCTGGTGCTGGTGAGCCATGCGCTGCCCGAGCAGGCGCTCCTCGAGGAAGCCCTGTCGGTGCATGCCGGCCGGCGCGTGCGCGTCGTCCGGCCGCAGCGCGGCGAGCGCCGCAAGCTGGTCGAGCACGCGCTCTCGAATGCGGCGCTCGCGCTCGCCCGCAAGCTGTCGGAGAGCGCGGCGCAACGGCGCTTGCTCGAAGGGCTCGCCGACCGGCTCGGGCTCGAGGCGCCGCCCCGGCGTATCGAGGTCTACGACAACAGCCACATCTCGGGTACGGGCGCGGTGGGAAGCATGATCGTCGCCGGCGCCGGCGGCTTCGTCAGGAACGCGTACCGCAAGTTCACGATCAAAGGGGTGGCCACCGGCGACATCACGCCGGGCGACGACTACGCCATGATGCGCGAGGTGCTGACCCGCCGGTTCACCCGCCTGATGAAGGAGTCGCCGGGCCGCGAGCCGGAGACCTGGCCCGACCTGGTCGTCATCGACGGCGGCGCCGGCCACCTGAGCGCGGCCGAGGCGGTGTTCGCCGACCTCGGCGTGAGCGACATAGCGCTCGTCGCCATCGCCAAGGGCCCCGACCGCAACGCCGGCCGCGAGCGTCTGCACCGGCCCGGCGCCGCGCCGCTCAACCTCGACGCCCGCGATCCCGTGCTCTATTTCCTCCAGCGGATGCGCGACGAGGCGCACCGCTTCGCGATCGGCGCCCACCGGGCGAAGCGCACGCGGCAGGCGGGCCGCTCGGCGCTCGACGACGTCCCCGGCGTCGGCGGCAAGCGCAAGCGCGCGCTGCTTCACCACTTCGGCTCGGCGCGGGGCGTCGCCCAGGCCGGGCTCGCCGATCTGCGCAAGGTCGAGGGCATTTCGACCGCGGTGGCCCGCAGCATCTATGATTATTTTCATGCCGATGGGTGAGCGTTCAGTGGTATAACAGCGCCGAGCCGGTCAAGGGACCGCCAGGCATGATCACCAATCTTCCCAACATGTTGACGCTGTCGCGGATCGGCGTGATCCCGCCGCTGATCCTGCTGTTCTACTGGGACGACCCGCTCGCCGGCTGGGTCTCCATGGGGCTGTTGACGTTCGCCGGGGTCACCGATTACCTCGACGGCTATTTCGCGCGCACGCGCCGCCAGCATTCGCGGCTCGGCCGCATGCTCGACCCGATCGCCGACAAGCTGCTCGTCACCTCGGTGATCCTCATGCTGGTGGCCTTCGACCGGGCGCCCTTGTTCGCGTCGCTGGTCATCCTGTGCCGCGAGCTTCTGGTCTCGGGCCTGCGCGAGTTCCTCGCCGAGCTCCGCGTCAGCGTGCCCGTCACCCGCCTGGCGAAATGGAAGACGGTGATCCAGATGGTCGCCATCGGCTTCCTCCTCGTCGGCGAGGCGGGGCCGGTGTTCTTCGCTCCCTACGTGACCACGGTGCTGATCGGCGAGATTCTGCTGTGGAGCGCGGCGGTGCTGACGCTGGTGACCGGGTTCGATTACTTGCGCGCGGGCTTGAAGCACATTTACAGCCCCGCGCGCCCGCAGGATCCGGCGCCGCGCCGGGCGCCGCCCGAGCCGCGCGGCGCCAAGCCGACCAGCTCGGTGGGCTGACCCCGGATGCGCGTCTTCGGCCTCGCCGGGCGAGCGGGCAGCGGCAAGACCAGTCTGATGGTGCGCCTGGTGTCCGAGCTCGCCGGCCGCGGCGTTACCGTATCCGCCGTCACCGACGTTCGCGACCCGGACGAGATCGACCGCCCGGGCAAGGACAGCTTCCGCCACTGCGCCGCCGGCGCCGAGGAGGTCGTCGTCGCCTCGGCGCTGCGCTGGGCGCTGATCCGCGGCCGCCGCGACGACGCCGAACCCGTGTTCGACGACATCGTCTCGCGCATGACTCCCGTCGACCTGGTGCTCGTCGATGGCGGCGGGCGCGGCGACCACCCGCGGCTCGAGGTCCATCGGGCGGCGCATCCCG